>NZ_ATNI01000045.1:0-2396 GCF_000511705.1 Thermus sp. NMX2.A1 | reverse complement strand
ACGAGTACCACCCTGAGGTAACGGAAGCCTGGATGTATTTAGGCATGATACGCTTGCTGGTGAAGCGGCTGGCCAGGGCCGCATAAGCTGGAGGAGGGGACTTTTACAACAGTTTCTTACCGATAGGGCCGCAAAGACAAAAACACCCCTACCGTCCATCTTTGCCTCCTTCACCTCACCTGGCAGATGCCGAGGTAGCTTTTCTTGCCAACTTCATCGCTTGTAGACTCCCCAGAGCGCTTGAACTGCGGGAAGCAGGCCCCAAAGAGGCTTCCCGAGAAACAAACGAGAGGGCGTTACCTCGGCCCCTCTAGGACCCGCTCCAGCTCCGCGAGGAGCTCTTCCACCCTCGCCCGCCGCTCAGGGGGGAGGGCCTCGAGGTCCAGCCGGACAAGCTTCGCCGCCACCTCCTTAGGCCAGGGCCTGGGGGCCTTTTCCTTCCGCAAGACCCCCCGCACCCGGGCCTTCAGCTCTCGTAAGGAGAGGCCCGCCCTCGCCTCCTCCAGGAGGGCCTTCCGCAAGGACGCGTCTTTCACCTTCTTGAGCTCCAGGGCGGCGGTGTAGGGGATCGCCCCCTCCTCCAGGGCCGCCCTCAGGTCCTCGGGAAGGGAGAGGAGGGGAAGGCGGTGCTGCACAAAGGACTCCCAGGACATGCGGCCGAGGGCCTTGAAGAGCTCTTCCACCCGCCGGGCCTCAGCAGTAGGAACAACGTTGTCCCTAACTCGTCCCTCCTTTGCGTTTTTCATCTTGCGGAGGAGCCCCACCACCTCCTCCACGGACCTCCCCAAGTCTTCCGATAGCAGGGCGAGGACCCCTAGGGTCTCCTCGTAGGGGTTCAGGTCCTCCCGCTGGAGGTTCTCCACGAGGGCAAGGAGCCTCGCCTCCTTGTCGGAGAGCTCCAGGACCCGCGCCGGAACCTCCTTAAGGCCGGCCATCGCCGCCGCCCGGAGGCGCCTCTCCCCGGCCACCACCTCGTAGGCCTCCCCGACCCGCCGCACCAGGAGGGGCTGGAGGACCCCCTTCTCCCGGATGCTCTCGGCGAGGGCCTCGAGGTTCTCAAAGCGCCGCCTCGGCTGCCCCCGCACCCGGAGGAGGTCCAGGGGAAGGCGAAGCACCTCCGGAGCCTCCTTCCCCAAGGCCTTCTTGCCCTTGAGGATCGCCGTTCCCAGAACCTCGTCCAGCCGGCTCATTCCGCCACCTCCTCCAGGACCCCTTCCCGCGCGGCGTCCTGGGCCACCACGCGCTGGAGGAACTCCTCCGCCAGCCGCTCCACCTCCTCCCGGGCCTGCCGGTCCCCCACGAGCTGAAGGGGAACGGCCCGCTCCGTGGCCCTCCTGTGGGGCCCCGGGCGGTAGGCGATGGGGGAAGCCACGGGGGCGAGGTCCTCGAGGCCCGCGATCTTCTCCAGCACCCGGTTGTCCCCGAGGGTCCTGGCGTCAAACTTGGTGGGGACGAATAGGCGCACGAAGGACCGGGGGACCCTGGGGTCCACCTGCTCCAGGGCCTCCCGGTACTCCTGGGCCGCCTCCATCACCCCCACCAGGGCCTCCACGCCCTTCACACTGGTCTCCACGGGGACGAGGAGCCCGTCCCCCGCCAAGGCCCCGAGGGCCGCCAGGTGCCCCAGGGAGGGGAGGGAGTCAATGAGGACGAAGTCGTAGCCCTCCGTCTTCCGCAGGGTCGTGCGCAGGAGCAGGGTAGAGAGGGGGCGCTGCATGAGGCGCACCTCCACCCGGGCGAGGTCCAGGCTTGCGGGGATGAGGTCCAGGCCCCACTCGGAAAGGTGCCTCGGCGTGGGCAGCTGGCCCGTGTCCACCAGGTGAAGGAGGGTCTCCTCTGGGGCGACCTCCCGTACCCCGAGCCAGGAGGTGAGGTTCGCCTGGGGGTCCGTGTCCACCAAAAGGACGCGGAAGCCGCGGCGCGCCAGCTCAAAGCCGAGGTCGCGGGCGAGGGAGGTCTTGCCCGCCCCGCCGGCGTGGGTGAAGAAGGTGTAGACGCGGCGGAGCCGCCCGCCCTCCCGTTCCCGCACGTACCAGTAGCGGCCGAGGCGAACGCCCTCCAGCTTGCCCTCGAGGATCATCTGCCGCACCCGTTCCCGCGTCACCCCGAGCCTCCGGGCCATCTCGCTCACGGGAACCAGCTCACCCTGCTTCATGGGCCTAGACTATCCCAAGATTTGGCGTTTGCCAAGTATCCCCCGCGTCACCCTGGCCCCCGGTGGGGCCAGCAACTTGCATCGGTTCCGTTTTGCTGATGGAATCATCAAAAGTATCTACAACCCTTTAACTGATTGATTGACTAATAATGATCAACAACAGGGCGGGGGCGGGATGCGATGGGGAAGGGCTTTCCGGCCGCAAAACGCCCCAAGTCTTCCGAGTCTCCGCCCCCTTTCT
>NZ_ATNI01000044.1:0-21967 GCF_000511705.1 Thermus sp. NMX2.A1 | reverse complement strand
AAAGTACGATGTACCCACTGATTACTCGGACAACGGAGTTGCAGACTACCTTGGACCTCCCGTCTTGGGGACTACTCGGCGGACCCCCCCGTGGCCGGAGGACGCGGGCGATCAAGATTACGCTGCCGCAGTTAACCCCCAAAACCTGACCAAGAACCCGACCGACTTATCGTTACCCGCCCTCGTGTTTCAGCTCCTGTTGTTCCCCCATGTCCCGATCAGCAGGGGGCGGGTTGCCGTACGGCCCTACGGAGTGCGCGCGACCCAACGGGGGTATAATGGACTCCTTGGCCTTACCGCAGAGCTTGCCACTTCAGCACCAGTGCTAACTCGCATCGCCTACATCCCCGTCTAGTCCCGCCGCAAGAGCCCCCGGAGCCGCTCCCAGAGGGCCAGCCCGGGGGCGATCCGGCGGAGGTTTTCCAGGACGGAAAGCGCCTCGGTGGCCACCAGCAGACCCAGGACCAGGCTGGTGGCCTCGAGGACTAGCGGCGTCCCCCACTTCCTCTCCCACAAGGGGTGGGCGGGGGCCATGCTTTATACCGCTATGCCAGTACAAGAACCCGATCCCCAGGGCCCCGCCGCCCTCTTGGTGGCGGCCCTCCTCGCCATGCTGGCCCACATCTCCAGGATGCTCCGGCGGGGGTGGCCGGGCATCCTCCGGCTTACGGCTGGCGGGCTGGGGGCGGCGGTGAGCGGGTTCACGTTTGGGGCGTTCGTCATCGGCATCAGCACCCAGGAAGTGCGCCCGGAACTCACAGGTAGCCCATAAGGGCGGGGCGGGTGCAGGTACCTAGGTCCAAAAGAACTCAATAATCCTATGCATAAGCACTCACATTACTGATGCAGAAAATGACGAAACTCAGTCAAACTGACGTAGAACGTGACCTAAACTAACCCGATTAGCGTGACGCATGACATTTGGCGGTCATCTCTCTGGGACCGGCGTCGCCGCCGGCCTCAAGCGGCCCATCCCAGGGGTTGTGGCGGGCCGGGCAAGCCCTTCCCCTCTATTGGGCCTTGCACCGGGTGGGGTTTGCCGTGCCACCCCTGTTTCCAGGAGGCGCGGTGGGCTCTTACCCCACCGTTTCACCCTTGCCCGCACCAGGCCGTGGCCTGGCCGCTGGCGGTCTTTTCTCTGTGGCACTTTCCGTCGGGTTACCCCGCCCAGCCGTTAGCTGGCACCCTGCCCTATGGTGCCCGGACTTTCCTCACCCGGGAGGTTCGGCTCCCGGGCGCGACCGCCCCCCTGTCCTGGGGCATCCTTTATTCTAGTCCAGTTAGGGAGTAAAGTGAAGGCGTGAGGCTTCCCTGGTACCTGCCCCTTCTCCTCCTCTTTTTCGCCCTGGTGGGGCTTGGGGTTTTGGGGATTCTCTGGCTCCTGGCGGTTTTGGGCGTGGGGGTAGGGGTGTTCTGGATGGCCTGGGAGCGGCTACGCCGGCGCCTCTTCGGACCCAGGTGGCGCCGCCTGCCCCCGCCTTAAGGTTGCGGGATGCCCCGGGGTCCTGGTAGAGTAGGAGATGGTTTTGCGCACGGCCAAGACCGTGCGAAAGGAGGCGAAACGTGAAGGAAGGCATCCACCCCAAGCTGGTTCCCGCCCGCATCATCTGCGGTTGCGGCAATGTCATCCACACCTATTCCACCCGCCCGGAGATCCACGTGGAAGTGTGCAGCAACTGCCACCCCTTCTACACGGGGCAGCAGCGCTTCGTGGACACGGAAGGCCGCGTGGAGCGCTTCCAGCGCCGCTACGGGGATTCCTACCGCAAGGGACGGTAAGGGCAGGTTTTTGGTTTCCGGCGAGGCCTTAAAGGGCCTCGCCGTTTCCGTGGTTAGGGTCAGGAACAGGGTTTCCCGTGGCGGCTCCCTTCGGCTTATTCCCAGCACTTCTATGGGGAGTGGGGCAGGTGTGCTTTGATCGTCCCCACTTCCCCAAGATCGCTCCCTCCGCTAGCTACCCGTCATAAGCGTGGGCCAGGGCCTCTTCGTGGGGGTTGAGGAGAGGGGAGTTGGCAAAGAAAGACCAGGGCCTTCCCCTCAGAGCCTTCCTCAAGCATCCTCCGAGCCCGGTCCAAGGCCGCCATTTTGGAGAGAGTATACCCTATGCCCGGGTAGAATCTGGGCCAGGATGCCCCCGGTACTGCATCGTCAGGGTTGGATTGAGGTTATCACCGGGCCCATGTTCTCGGGCAAGAGCGAGGAACTCATCCGCAGGGTCAAGCGGGCCCTCATCGCCCGGCAGCGGGTTTTGGTGTTCAAGCCCCGGCTGGACACCCGCTACCACGAAAGCCAGGTGGTGAGCCACGACGGCCAGCGGGTGGAGGCCATCCCCGTGGGGGAGGCCAGGGAAATCGAGGCGTACCTATCCCCCTTGCCCCAGGTGGTGGCGGTGGACGAGGTCCAGTTTCTGGATGCCGGCCTTCTCCCCTTGGCGGAGGATCTGGCCCGCCAGGGCGTACGGGTGATCCTGGCAGGGCTGGATTTGGACTTCCGGGGTGAGCCCTTCGGCCTCATGCCCGAGCTTTTGGCCCGGGCGGAGTTCGTGGAGAAGCTTACGGCCATCTGCGCCCAGTGCGGAGCCCCTGCCACCCGCACGCAGCGCCTGGTGAACGGGAAGCCCGCCCGCTACACGGACCCCGTGATCCTGGTGGGAGCCAAGGAGCACTACGAGCCCCGTTGCCGGGCCTGCCACCAGGTGCGCTACTGAGAGAGGGGCAGGGGAGCCCCTTTGCGCTTCTTGAAGCGCACCTCCAACACCCCTTGCCGGAGGCTTGCCTGGGCGGTGCCCTCCTCGATGGGGCTGGGCAGGTCCAGGGTGCGGCGGAAGGTGCCCATGGGCCGTTCCTCCAGGAGGTAGACCCCGGGCAGGGGATGGCGGATCCCGGCCAGGGTGATGCGGCTTCCCTCCTCCAGAAGCTCCAAATCCTCGGGGCGCACCCCGGGGAGGTCCACGAGGAGGACGTAGTGGTCCTCGTCCTCGAGGAGGTCCACCTTGGGGGTCCAGGCGGCGGGTTCCTCCCCTGTGAGCTGGTAGGCCAGCTCGGCGATGCGCTCCTGTAGCTCTTTCAGCTTGCGCAGGGTCTCCAGGCGGTCTAAGCGCTCCAGCATGCCCTTAGCATAAGGGATGTGAAGGCGATCCCGGTCCTGGCGGGCCCCACGGGGAGTGGGAAGACCCTCCTGGCCTTGAGGCTTGGGGAGGAGCTTCCCCTCGAGGTGGTTTCCGCCGACGCCACCATGGTCTATCGGGGCCTGGACATCGGCACGGACAAGCCCAGTCCGGAGGAAAGGCAAAGGGTTCCCCACCACCTGGTGGACATCCTGGAGCCCTCCGAGGCCCTGAGCGTGGTGCGCTGGGTGGAGCTGGCGGAGGCGGCCATCGCCGATATCCTGGCCCGGGGAAAGGTGCCTTTGGTGGTTGGGGGGACGGGGTACTACATCCGGGCTCTTTCCCAGGGGCTTCCCACCCTGCCCCCACCCGATCCAGAGGTCCAAGAGGCCCTTCGGCGGGAGCTCGAGGAAAGGGGTCTTGAGGCCTTGGTGGCCGAGCTTTCCCGGGTTAGCCCGGAGGATGCCCTGCGGGTGAATAGGAACCCTAGGCGGCTGGTGCGGGCTTTGGAGGTAGTAAGGCGCACGGGAACGCCCCCTGCCCGCTTTCCCCTTCGCCCACCCCGGTTCGCCTACAGGAAACTGGTTCTCTGGCCTGAGCGCACCTGGCTTTTTCCCAAACTGGAGGAAAGGGCCAGGTGCCAGTTCGCCCGGGGTCTGGTGGAGGAGGTGAAGCGCCTGTTGGAGCGGTACCCCGCCATGCCGACCGCCCTTCAGGCCATCGGCTACAAGGAGGTGGTGGGGTACCTTCAGGGTGCGTACAGCCTGGAGGAAGCCCTGGCCCGGGATATCCGGGCGGTGAAGGCCTACGCCAAAAGGCAGTACACCTGGTTCCGCCACGAACCCGGGGACGTCACCTATTTGCCGAGGGGAGGGGAGGAGGCTTACCGGGGCTTTCGGGACTGGCTTGATCTCCACTTCGGGCTATAGTAGGGGCATGTTGGCCCACGAGATCCGCGCCAAGGTGGCGCAAGGGGAGGTATCTCCCCTGGAGGTGGCCCAGGTTTACCTGGAGCGGATCCGCTCCTTGGACCCAGGCCTTGGAGCCTTCCTCACGGTAAACGAGGGGGTGCTGGAGGAGGCCCGTTCCCTGGATCCTTCCCTTCCCCTTGCGGGGCTTGTCGTGGCGGTTAAGGACAACATCGTCACCAAGGGAATCCCTACCACGGCGGGAAGCCGGCTTCTGCAGGGTTTCCTGCCCCCTTACGAGGCCACGGCGGTGGCCCGGCTAAAGGCCCTTGGCGCCCTGGTCATAGGCAAGACCAACCTGGACGAGTTTGGGATGGGTTCCTCCACCGAGCACTCCGCCTTTTTCCCCAGCCGGAATCCCTTTGACCCCACCCGGGTGCCCGGGGGGTCCAGCGGGGGAAGCGCGGTGGCAGTGGCGGCGGATCTGGCGCCTTTGGCCTTGGGGTCGGATACCGGGGGAAGCGTGCGCCAGCCTGCAGCCTTCTGCGGGATCTATGGCCTTAAACCCACCTATGGCCGGGTAAGCCGCTATGGCCTTATCGCCTACGCCTCGAGCCTGGACCAGATCGGCCCCATGGCCCGCTCGGTGCGGGATCTCGCCCTGGTCATGGACGCCATCTCCGGTCCCGATCCCCTGGACGCCACCAGCCTGAACCTGAAGCCCCGGTTTCAGGAGGCCCTGGCGGAGCCCTTGCCCTCCTTGCGGCTTGGGGTGGTGCGGGAGGCCCTTGCCGGGAATAGCCCCGGGGTGGAGGGGGCTTTGCGGCAGGCCTTGGAGGTTTTCCGGGGGCTTGGCCTTCAGGTGAAGGAGGTCTCCTGGCCTTCCCTGCCCCTGGCCTTAAACGCCTACTACATCCTGGCCCCCGCCGAGGCCAGTTCCAACCTGGCCCGTTACGACGGGACCCTTTTCGGCTATCGGGCCGAAGGGGAGGAGCTGTGGCGGGTGCTGGAGGAGACGCGGGCCCGATTTGGCCTCGAGGTGAAGCGCCGCATCCTGGTGGGCACCTTTGTGCTTTCCAGCGGGTACTACGAGGCCTACTACGGCCGGGCCCAGGCCTTCCGCAGGCGGCTTAAGGCGGAGGCCCAAGCCCTTTTTCAGGAGGTGGACCTCCTCCTCCTCCCCACCACCCCCCATCCCGCCTTTCTCCTGGGAGGCAGGCCCGATCCCTTGGCCATGTACCGGGAGGACCTCTACACCGTGGGGGCTAACCTGGCGGGCCTTCCCGCTCTATCCTTCCCAGCCGGCTTTGAGGATGGCCTTCCTGTGGGCCTTCAGCTTTTCGCTCCCTGGTCGAGGGATGAACTCCTCCTGCAGGCGGCCTTGGCTTTTGAGGAGGCTACCGACCGGGTTTTCCTTCGTACCCCTTTGGGCGAGGCTTTGTAGTGGAGGCTTTCTTTCGCCACCGCCTGGCCACCCGCCTGGCCCGAAGGCTTAGGGCCGAGGGCAGGCCCTTGCCCCTTCCCGCCCTGGGGGAGGCCCTGGGGCTAAGGGGTCCGGTGGAGCCCGTGGTGCGGCCCCTCTTGGACGGGCGCTTCCGCTTGGGGGAGGAGGTGGGGCTTTGGGAGTGGCACTACCCTTTCCCCTATTCCGGGGAGGCGGTGGTGGTCTTGGACCTGGAGACCACCGGGCTTTCCCCCGGTCTCAACGAGGTGATCGAAGTGGGCTTGGTGCGGCTGGAGCAGGGAGAGCGCAGGAGCTTTCAGAGCCTGGTGCGCCCAAGCCGCCCTCCCAGCCCCTTTATCGAGAGGCTTACGGGGATTCGCGCTTGGGAGCTGGAGGAGGCTCCTTCCCTCGAGGAGGTTCTGGAGAAGGCCTATCCCCTCTTGCGGGGGGCCACCTTGGTCATCCAAAACGCCAGCTTTGACCTGGGGTTCCTGCGGCCCGCCCTGGAGGGCATGGGCTATTCCCTGGAGAACCCGGTGGTAGACACCCTCCGCCTGGCCAAGAGGGCCATGCCTGGCCTCAGGCGCTACGGCCTGGACGCTCTTTCCCAGGTCCTGGAGCTTCCTCCCAGGGAAGCCCACCGGGCCCTTGGGGATGTGGAGCGTACCCTTGCCGTGGCCTACGAGGTGTATTATATGCTCACTTCAGGGATTCCCCGTCCCTTGGTGGACCTCGGGAGGTGATATGACCGCACGCTATGTGCTGACCAGCACCTGTATTCAAACGGGAACCATGACCTTAACCGTCTCCCTCCGCCAGCATCTCCTCGGCAAGGAGCGGGTGCGCTTCGTGGACGAGGATGGGGAGGTGTACGAGGTGGAGGTGGACTGGAAACAGGGGGTGGTGCGGGGGCTTCTGCCCTACTATCAAAAGCGCCGCCTCGCCGCGAACGAGACCATCCTTCTCCACTTCCGCGGGGAGGAAGTGGAGCTTAAGGCCACCCCTAGGGGCCTCCCCCGGCTTGGGCAGGCGGAGTCCAGGGAGCCTGCCCAGCCCGAGAGGCGGGAGGCGAGGCCGGCTGCTTCCGGGAGGGAATCCAAGGAGGCAGGGGATCCCAGGCCGGAGAAGCGGCGGGTGCGGGTGACACCCTATCCCAAGGAGGTGCTTTTCCCCAACGAGCCGCAAAGGACCTTGGAGCCCCCTGGGGTTACCGAGGACTTGAGGCGGCTTGGCTTTCTCCTGGAAGGCGGCCCGCCGTGGGTGTACAAAGCCCCCTTGGGGCGCCGCCAAGTGTTTCTGGTGCTGCTGCGTCCGGGGGAAGGGGAGCCCAGCCTGCTCAAGTCCTACTGCCAGCAAGGGGCGTACGTGGTTATCCTGGCGCCGGAATCCCAGAAGGAAGGGGTGCCGGAGGGAGTGGGATACCTTTCCCCGGAGGCGGTGAGCCGCCTGGTGCGCCTTAAGGCCCGCTTTCCCCTTTCGCCTTTGGACCTGGAGGACCTTCTTCGGGAAGGTTTTGTGGACCTCGAGGCGGTGGAGTCCCTGGAGGACCGGCTGGTGGCCGAGCTTTCCGAGCGCGGGGCCTTCGCTGCCTTCCTCCTTTTGCTTTCCCGCAAGTCCATGGGGGAGGTGTTTTTGCTGGCGGATCTGGAGGCGGAGGCCGTGGAGGAAGGCCTCATCCCCGAGGTGGTGCGCCAGGGGGTGGAGGTGCTTTCCCAGCCTCCCTTCCTCGTGCTCAAGCGCCTTTCCCCAGGGGAGTTCCTCTTGAGGCAGGGGGTGGAGGAAGCCCTTTCCGACCTCGAGGCCTTTGCCCAGGGGCTTAGGGGCCGCTTGAACCGCGTCCGTGGGTCTTTTTGACCAGGCTGGCTTCCCCCAGGGCCAGGTCAAAGCTCTGCCGGGCCCTTTCCTGCAGGGCCGCCACCTTTTCCCAGTCGGGGTAGCGGCCATACATGGCGGCCTTGGAAAGCTTGATGGGGTCGCCGGGGAGCTCCTGGTAGTAGGCCCCGGTTTCCTTGGCGAAGGCGGCCACCTTGGGGTCGTAGGAAAGGGCGGCGAAGGGGGTGCCGGCGGCCGCGGCCAGGATGAGGCCGTGCAGGCGCATGGAGATCACGTACCCCGCCTGGGCGGCCAGGTAGAGGACCCGCCTGGGATCGGCGGTCTTCTCCACCCGGTGCAGGCGGAAGATCTCGATGACCTCGTCGTCGTATCCGGGTTGGAGGAGGAGGACCAGCACCCTTCTTCCCTCGTGCACCAGGTGGTTGGCGGTGATGTAGAGGTTGGTGAGGGCTTCCTGGTCCACCCCAGCCCGAGGAATGACGAGAACCAGGTCCTCTTCTCGCTTTACAGGGGGCGGGGTGAGGAGGAGGGCAGGGTCGGCACCCAAGGCGGGGGAAAGGCCGAGGTTCTTGGCGTATTCCCAGGAATCCTGGTCGCGAAGGATTATGGGCACGCCCCGCAAGGCCCGTTTCACCTGCTTTTCCCCCCAGGGGGTGAGGGGGCCGAGGGACTGGTTGAATACCACCACCCTCTTGCGGAAGAAGCGGGCAGTCCGGAGCACGGACAGGTAGTAAAGAAGGCTTAGGGAGCTGGTGGCGTCCTGCAAAAGCCCCCCGCCCCCCAAAAGCCAGAGGTCCGCCTGGAGAAGGGCCAAGGGGTTTAGGCGATAGGCGGCCCGGATCCCGTGCTCCTTGGCGGTCTGTTTGGGATCGCCGGAAAGGGCGAGAACCTGGTGCCCCCGGGCCTTCAGCTCCCGGGCGATGGCCTCGAGGATGGCCTCGTCCCCGGCGTTTTTAAACCCGTAGTACCCCGCTACCCCAACCACCATGCCCGAAGCCTCCTTACCAGCATAACCCCGAGAAGCCCGAGGGAAACGCCCAAAAGCGCCCCGTTCACCACCCTGAAGAAGGAGATAGGAAGGGGGGTGTGGAAGTGGCTGAAGGTGTTCAGGATGGAGGCCACCCCGAGGGCGGCAAGGAAGAGCATGCTGTTTTGCACCCACCTCGGCCAGGGAAGGAGGAGGGCCAGGGGGAAGAGGGCGTGGCCGAAGACCTCCTTGAAGCGGGGGCGCACCATGAGGTCCTGGAGGAGGCTCCTAAGCTTTAGCTCCAGGTCCGGGACCAAGGGGGCCTCGTTGCCCCGGCGCAGGAGAGCCAACAGGAGAAGGGCGAGGGCCATCCCTGCCAGGGCCACCTCCCCCAGGCGCAGGGGATGCAGGAAAAGCCGGGTCAGGGTTTCCTTGTAGTTCCTGTCCAGGAAGCTGAGGGCCACCAGGAGGGGAGGCACCAGGAGGGTGAGGGAAACGCCCTTGAAGGCCTGAAGCCCCAGGATGGTCTCCGGGGTGGAGCCCAGGGCCGAGAGGAAAACCGTCCCGGCCAGGGCGTAGCCCAGGGCGCGAAGCCACATCCAGAGGCCATTCCTGGGGCCTAGAAAACCCAGCACGGGAAAGACCAAAGCAGCTAGAAGGGCTCCCGCCTGGCTTCCCGCATACCCCAGGGCCAGGAGAAGAAGGAGGAAGGCCACCCCCGGCCCGTACACGGATAGCCCCAGGGCCAAAAGCCCTAGCCCCGATACCACCCCCACCCAGGCGGCCAGGCGGAGGGGGCTTGGCGTGAACTCCCGGACCACGGGGTGGCCCAGGGGAATGTGGCTGGCCTCTAGGCCCTCCTGGATCCGCCTAAGGAGGTGTTCCGTGTCCTGGCGGTAAGGATAGGGCCGGAGGTAGAGGAGCTGGTGGCCCCGTTCCCGGGCGGCCAGCACATACTTGTCCGCGGCTTCCTCGGGGGTCAGGGTGAGCTGCCACTCGTACCGTAGGCTAAAAAGCCTCAGGATGCCCTTTCCCCGGTAGGCGGCAAGCCCGGGCTGGGGCGTGCCCTCAATGAGGGCCACGGGTACCGGGACCCGCTCTTGGGCTTCCTCCAGGCGGTAGGGGTAGCCCAGGGCCTCGAGGCCAGCGAAGACCACGGCGTCCGCCTCCTTGGGAACGATGGGCAGGGAAGCATCCAGGCGGCGGTAACGCTGGTTGATGGGGCGGACCGCCACGAAAAACCCAGCTTCCTTGGCAGCCCGGACCTCCTCCAAGGGATAAAAGGCAGGGAAGGCCTGGACATCCAGGGGGAAGCCCAGCCACGGACCCACCCATTCGTGGGGAAGGTCATAGGCCGCCTGTAAGAGCTCCAGAAGCTCCCGGTTGCCCCGGAGGTAGTACCAGTTGGGTTTGGCGGGTAGCCCCGCTTCCAAAAGCTCCCTCCCGCTCCGGTAAAGAAGTTCCCCTTGCCCCACCCAGTCCTTCACAAGCCGTTCCGGGAAGGCCACCCCTCTGACCCCCAGGGGGCGGTAGGACTCCAGCACCTCTAGAAGGCTTTTCCCTTGGCTTTGGGCTTCCTCCCGCAGGGCTTCCGCATCCAGGAGGAGCACCACGGGACCTGGCCGCTCCGCCCGCAGGCGGGGTGGAAGGGCCAGGAGGGAGGGCACCAGGGCCAGGAGGAGGAGAAGGTGGAGGAACCTTTTCATGCTACCCCCATCTCCGCCAGGCGGGCCAAGGCCTTGGCCTTGAGCATCTCCAAGGCTACCGGGTTCTGCCCGCCACCGGGCAGGATCACGTCCGCATGCCGCTTGGTGGGTTCCACGAAGGCCAGGTGCATGGGTTTTACCTTTTCCAAGTACTGGCGCACCACGCTTTCCAGGCTACGCCCTCGTTCCTGGACGTCCCGCTCCAACCGCCGGATGAAACGCTCGTCGGCGTCCGCATCCACGAAGACCTTGAGGTCCATAAGGGCCCTTAGGGGTTCGGGGTAGAGGACCAGGATGCCCTCGAGGATGACGACGGGAGCGGGCAGGACCCTTTCCGTTTTCGGGCTTCGGGTATAGGCCCGGAAGTCGTAAAGGGGCATTTCCACCGCCTGCCCGGAAAGAAGGGCGTGCACGTGCTCAAGATAGAGGGGAAGGTCAAAGGCCTCCGGGTGGTCGTAGTTGGCTTGGAGGCGCTCCGGGAAGGCCACGTGGGAAAGATCCCGGTAGTAGTGGTCCATGGGGAGCAGGGCCACCCGTTCCCCCAAGGCCTTGGCCAGGGAGCGGGCCAGGGTGGTTTTGCCGCTGGCGCTTCCCCCAGCGATGCCTATGATGAAGGGCTTATCCCGCCGGCTCACCCCTCCATGATAAAGGCGGGGGAGGGCATCCCCCGCCCAAAGGCCTATTCCTAGCGGGCCACCGCTTCCCGTTCCTGGGCGTGGCCGATGGTCTGGTCGCTTTCCACGTCAAAGGCATGGAGGCGGGAGGTGTCGGCCAGAAGCTCCACCCTATCCCCGGGCTTCACCGGAGCGTGGCCGTCCACCTTGGCCACCAGGACCGTGCCGTCCACGCTCACGTGGATCTCGGTTTCCGCCCCCAGGGGCTCGGCCACCTCCACCTCGCCCCGGATGACGTTTTCCTCCTCGGGAATCACCGTGTAGCCCTTCAGGCCCAGGTGCTCGGGGCGGATGCCCATCCAGACCTCTTTGCCCCCGTAGGGTCTCAGGGCCTGGGCCAGGATGGGGTTGGCCCGGACCCGGAAGCCCGGGGCCACCAGGTATACCTTTTCCCCCTGCGCCTCCACCCCAGCCCGGATGAAGTTCATGGAGGGGCTACCGATGAAGCCCGCCACGAACCGGTTGGCGGGGAAGTCGTAGAGGTTTAGGGGAGTGTCCACCTGCTGGATCTCCCCATCCTTCATGACCACGATGCGGTGGCCCAGGGTCATGGCCTCCACCTGGTCGTGGGTCACGTAGATGGTGGTGACCCCAAGCCGCCTTTGCAACTTGGCGATCTCCGCCCGCATCTCCACCCGGAGCTTGGCGTCCAGGTTGGAAAGGGGCTCGTCCATGAGGAAGACCTTGGGCTCCCGCACGATGGCCCGGCCCATGGCCACCCGCTGGCGCTGGCCGCCGGAAAGCTCCCGGGGCTTGCGGTTTAGAAGGTGTTCGATCTTGAGGATGCGGGCGGCTTCCTTCACCCGGCGGTCAATCTCGTCCTTGGGGTAGCGCCTTAAGCGCAGGCCGAAGGCCATGTTCTCGTAGACGTTCATGTGGGGGTATAGGGCGTAGTTCTGGAAGACCATGGCGATGTCCCGGTCCTTGGGAGGCACGTCGTTCACCAGGCGGTCGCCGATGTGGATGCGGCCCTCGGAAACCTCCTCGAGGCCGGCGATCATCCGCAGGGTGGTGGTCTTGCCGCAGCCCGAAGGCCCCACGAAGACCACGAACTCCCCGTCCTCGGTTTCCAGGTTGAAGTCCTTGACCGCCACTACCTTGCCGAAGCGCTTCCAAACGTGCTCCAGCTTAACCTTGGCCATGCTTTACCTCCTAGGCCCCGCGCTTTGAGCCCGCAAGGCAGCCCTTCGGGCTGACCTTGGCCCATCGGGGGTTCGGGGGCATTATATACCGCCTGGGCTTCTCCCTTCGGTGAGGGTCTTTCCCAAAGCGGGCCAGGTCTGGAAGGCAGGAGAAGGGCGGGGTTGGCCTTTCAGGCGAGGGTTCTTTTCACAAGATTTTCAAAGGGAGCGGGTAGGGTGGCCGTCGGTCCAGGAACTCGGACCGGGTTTGGCGTTAGGGAGCGTGCAAGGAGGTACGTATGTTGAAGGGTTTTAGGGATTTCATCATGCGGGGCAACGTGGTGGACCTGGCGGTGGCCGTGGTCATCGGTGGGGCCTTCGGCCAGGTGGTGAACTCCTTGGTGGCGGATATCCTCACCCCCTTGATCGGGGCTTTGGGAGGGGCGCCGGATTTTTCCGCCATCAAGCTGGGGCCCATCGCCTTGGGGAAGTTTATCAACACCGTGGTGAACTTCCTGGTGGTGGGGGCGGCCATCTACTTCTTGATCGTGGTGCCCATGCAGGAGATTGAAAAGCGGCGCAAGAAGGCGGAGGAGACGGCCCCACCCCCTCCTCCCGAGCCACCAGAGGAGGTCAAGCTTCTTCGGGAGATTCTTTCGGAGTTGCGGCGGAAGGCCTAAGCCGGTTCCAGAGGAAGAGCGCCAGGTACCCCAGGCCGAGCTCCGGCCTGGGGTTTACCGTTACGGAAAGGGCGAAGGCGTGGAAGAACAGGCTTTCCAAAACGTGGCGCGGGGTGCGCAGGAAAAGCTTTTTGAGGGCAGGCCCCTGCTGCAGGATCAGCGCCCCCAGGTAGGGAAGGTAGAACCAAGGACCGGTGGCCAGGCCCAGGGCGGAAACCCCCAGGCTGGCGAAGGCCAGGCCCCGAAGGAAGGGCAGGGGTTGGAACCCCAGGGGGTGGAGCTCTTGCCACAGGGGTTCCTCCCCTCCTGGCCAGGGGGTTCTTAAAAGGAGAAGCCTTTTCCCCTCGTGCCCCCCCAGGTAGAGGTGGGGCTCGGGGGCTACCCCCAAGGGGAGGAGGTGAGTGGGGTTTTCCTGGAGGGTTTGGTAGAGAAGGGGATCCAGGGGAAGCCCGTCCACCAGGTACCAGGCGTGGGGCTGGCCGGAGAGGAGAAAGCCAAAGGCCCTTTCTACCTTGTGTCCCTTGTGGGCCAGGATGCCGGGCCAGGCCTCCGGGGGTTCAAAGAGGAGGGTTTTCCCCCAGGGGGGGAGGTGCTTCAGGGGTTCGGTCTTCAAGGGGAAGCGCACCTCGAGGATCTCCCCCTCGGAGAGGGAAAAGCGGGCCAGGAGGTTCCCCTGGGCCTCGTACACCTCCTCGGGCCGCCGGGAGAGGAAGAGGTCCCCCACTTTCTGCCCGGGAAGGCTTTGGGGCAGGGGAAGCAGGAGGGTTTCCTGCCCTGGGCTTCGGTAGCGGAGGCGAAACATGGGCTCTGGCATAAAGGGGCCGCCGGCGGGACATGATACCACGTGGGGATGTTGACAGGGGGGGCGAAGAGGCCTAAGGTTGGAAGTATGTGGCTATATGCATATAGCCAAAGGAGGAAGTATGCCTAGCACCCTCCACCGCTACAAGGCGGAGTTCTTCAAGGCCCTGGGCCATCCCTTGCGCCTGGCCATCCTGGATGCCCTGCGGGGGGGAGAGCGCTCGGTTTCCGCCCTGCAACGGGAGCTCGGGGTGGAACAGTCGGTGCTTTCCAGGCAGCTTTCCCTCCTGCGGGAGCGGGGCCTGGTGGAGGCCAGGAGGGAAGGGCAGATGGTCTACTACCGCACCCGGGACCCGGAGGTCTACGCCTTCCTGGACCTGGGGCGGCGGATCTTTGAACGGCACCTCGAGGCGGAAAGGGAGCGCCTGGAAGCCCTGAGGGAGGAGGAATGAACCCCCTTTGGACCTTTTTGCCCTTGGCCCTGGCGCTTCTATCCGCCGGGACTCCCTGGCGTTTCCGGGGGCTTTCCCTCTTCCTGGGCGTGGCGGGCCTGGCTTGGGGGGTGCTGGGGGGTATGGGCTGGGCTTCGGGTTTGGGTGCTCCGTACCTTTACCTCTTTCTCCTTGGAGCCTTGACCCTGAGCCTTGCTCCCTACCTCCCTACCTACCTGGCCCATCACCCCCGTGAGGCGCACCTTTACGGCCTTCTGCTTCCCCTTTTCTTGGCCAGCATGGCGGGGGTGGCCTTGGCTTCCCCTGGGCTTAGCTTCCTCTTTTTGTGGGAGGGCATGGCCCTTTTGGGCTATTTTCTCATCGCCCTCGAGGGGCCAAACGCCCTAGCAGGGGCCCGGGCCTTTTTCCTGGCGGGCCGCCTTTCGGGGGCTGGGCTTTACCTGGCCTTCCTGGGGCATGGCCATGTGGGGGCTGACTGGGTCTGGGCCGGGCTTCTTTTGGGCTTTGGGGTGAAGGCAGCCCTCTTCCCCTTCCACGCCTGGTTGCCCCAGGCCCACCCGGTGGCCATAAGCCCGGTTTCGGCCCTGCTTTCCGGGGCCATGACCAAGCTGGGCCTTCTTGGCCTGTACCAGTCCCAGTACTGGTTCGGTCCACCCCCGCCCTGGGTGGGGTGGGTTTTGCTCCTCCTGGGCCTTCTGGGTGCGGTGTACGCCCTGGTGCGGGGCCTTGGGGAAGAGGACCTAAAGGGCGCTTTGGCCTATTCCAGCGTGGAGAACCTGGGCCTTATGCTTGCCGCCTTGGGGGCCTATTTCCTGAAGCCCATGTCCTTGCTCCTGGGGGCCTTTTTCCTCCATCAGGTGGCCCATGCCCTGTTCAAGGGGCTTCTCTTCCTGGGGGTAGGAGCCCTGGAGGAGCGGCGGATTTCCCACCTGGGTGGGCTTTTCCGCAAGGCTCCCGGACTTGGAGCCCTCGCCTTGTGGGGAATGGGGGTGGGGGCGGGCCTCCCTCCTGGCCCGGTGTTTCTTGCGGAGTGGCAGCTTTACCAAGGCTTTTTGCAGGGGCCTTTCCTGGTGCCCCTGGCCGCCGGGGCCTTGGCCCTGGTGGGGGCCTTGGCCCTCTACTTCTACGTCCGCCTATTCGGGCTAGCCTTCTTGGGCCTGCCTCGAGGCGAGGTTGCCCTGCACTGGACCCAGGGGATGCGCCTCAGTCTTGGGGTGCTGGCGGGGCTCCTCCTCCTTCTGGCCTTGGTGCCCGGGTTGGTCCTGGACCCCCTTGGGGTTCCCACCTACCCCAACTGGCTACTCTTGATCCTTCTTGGGGTTCTGGCTGGGGTGTTTTACCGGGGCCTTCTCCGGATGCCCATGCGGGCCTACGGTACCTGGGACTGCGGTTTCCAGCCCCTCACCCCCAGGATGCAACCCAACGGCCTGGGCTTCGCCGAACCGGCCCTTCGCCTTTTCCCCTTCCTTCGCCTCCAGGTGGGGGAGCATCCCCGTCTGGAGGAACCCTTGGCCGAGGTGTACCCCGGGGTGGGGCGGATTTACGCCCGCCTTGCGGCTTGGGTGCAAACCCTGCAGTCAGGAAGCCTGCACCTTTACCTTCTCCTGCAACTCCTCACCTTGGTGGTGGTTCTGGGGGTGGTCTTGCTATGACGGCGCTCTTGGCCCTGGTGTTGGCTCCGCTCTTTTCGGGAAGCGTCAAGTGGCTGAAGGCTAGGCTTACCCACCGGCAGGGGCTTAGCCCGCTGATGGAATACCGAAACCTGTTCAAGCTCTGGCGGAAGGTCTGGATAGCGCCCCATCCCACCACCCCACTTTTCCTCCTCGGGCCCATCCTGGCCCTTTTGGGAACCCTGGGAGCCTTGGCCCTCTTGCCCATCCTTCCTGGCCCAACCTTCAAAGGGGACTTTCTCCTCGCCCTTTACCTCCTGGGCCTCGGGCGCTTTGTTCAAATGCTGGCGGCCCTGGATGCGGGCAGCAGTTTTGGGGCCCAGGGAGGCTACCGGGAGGGTGTGGTCACGGTGTTGGCGGAGCCCGGGACCCTTATGGCCTTGGCCGGGGCAGTCCTCTTGGGGGAAGGGTTTTCCCTGAGCGGTCTACCCGAGCTTGGGGTGGAGAACAGCTTGGTGCTCTTTCTGGCTCTGGCCTCTCTCGCCCTTGGCCTTCTGGCCGAGGGAGCCAGGATACCGGTGGACGATCCCGCCACCCACCTGGAGCTCACCATGATCCACGAGGCGCAGATTCTGGACCATAGCGGCCCTCTTCTGGCCCTGTACGAGCTTGCCGGGTCGCTCAAGATGCTCTTCTATGCGGGGCTGATGGCCTTGTTGTTGCCGGGGTTCAAGCCCCTGGTCTTCCTGGGGGTGGGGGCGGCCTGGGTTTTGGCGCTGGCCTACCTGGAAACCTACGGGGTAAAGCTCCGCTACCTGAGGCTTCCGGACTTTCTTTCGTACAACACCCTTTTCGGGGTGCTGGCGCTTTTGGGGGCGATATGGCGCTTTTAAACACCTTGGTCCTGGCCACTCTGGCCACAGGTTTCCTGATGGTGAGCCGCCGCAGCCTGGACGCCATCATCCGGCTCTACGCCCTGCAGAACATCCTTTTGGCTCTGGTTTCCTTCGGGCTTGCGGGAGGGGAGTTGCACTTCGTGCTGGCCGGCCTGGCCCTCTTTGCGGTTAAGGGGGTGCTCATACCCTGGTACCTGTTCTGGCTGATCGACCGCCTCGAGGTGAGCCACGAGGTGGAGGGGTACCTGTCCGTTTCCCTCTCCCTCCTTCTGGCGGGGCTCCTCACCGCCTTGGCCTTCCGGGTGGGGAAGGCCTTTGTGCTTCCCGAGGCCCCCTTGCCCCAAGGGGTGCCCGTGGCCCTCTCCTTGGTGCTTCTGGGCATCCTTTCCATGGTGAGCCGCAAAAAGGCGATAAGCCAGGTTCTGGGCTTCCTGGCGCTGGAGAACGGGGTTTTCCTCATGGCCCTTTCCGAGAGCCACGGCCTGCCCCTTTTCGTGGAGTTGGGGGTGGCCTTGGATGCCTTCGCTGCCGTGTTCTTGGCGGGGATCCTCATCTTCCGCATCAAGGGGGAAATGGGGCATGTGGATACCGCGAGGATGCGCTATCTAAGGGGGTAACGGTGCTGTATCTTCTGTTCCTCTCACCCTTGGTGGTCTTCCTGGCCCGCAAGGAGGCCGGTCTGCTGGTGAGGCTTTCCGTTTTGGTGCCCCTTTTCAGCTTTCTTCTGGCTCCGTTTCTGCTGGGTACGGCAGCGGGTCCTTTCCGGTTGGATGGGGTAGGGCTCTTTTATCTCCTTCTGACCGACCTGATCTACGCCCTGGTGGCGCTTTTTTCCCGGGGCTACTTCGCCCGGGAAGAAGCCTGGCGCTTCTACTGGGCGGGTGCCCTTTTCCTGGCCTCGGCCCATGGGGCCTACCTGGCCCACAACCTGGGCATGCTCTGGGTTTTCGTGGAGGGTAGCACCCTGGCCTCGGCCCTTCTGGTCTACCACAAGGGTGGAGCCCGCCCCCTCGAGGCCACCTGGAAATACCTCATGCTGGGCAGCGTGGGCATCGCCATGGGGCTCATCGGGGTCATCCTGGTCTACGCCCTGGTGGGCGGGACCACCCTGGACTGGGGAGAGGTTCGGTCCCTGGTGGGGGAGGCCGATCCCGAGGGGCTTAAGGTGGCCTTCGCCCTTCTTTTGGTGGGCTTTGGAACCAAGGTGGGGCTATTCCCCTTGCAGGCCTGGCTTCCCGATGCCCACGCCGAGGCCCCGGGGCCGGCTTCGGCCTTGCTTTCGGGAACCCTCCTCAACGTGGCCTTTTATGCCCTTCTCCGCTACGCCGCCATCATGCAGGCGGCGGGGCTTTTCGCCTTTGCCTCCAGCCTGCTCCTTACCTTTGGCCTGCTTACCCTTTTGTTTGCGGCCCTCTTTCTCTTTGGACAGAAGGAGTACAAGAGGCTTCTCGCCTACTCCAGCATGGAGCACATGGGTCTTGCGGTCTTCGCCTTGGGCCTGGGATTGCCCTGGCTGGCCCTTTACCATACCCTGGCCCACTCCCTGGCCAAAACCTTGGCCTTTTTGGGGGCCAGCGGTATCCTGTCCCTCACGCACGCCAAGGAGGTGGGGCGGGTGGGCGGGCTGGTCTTCCACGTGCCGGCCTTGGGGATCCCCTACGTCCTGGCCTTGGCGGCCCTCGGGGGCCTGCCTCCCTTTCCCCTCTTCTTCGCCGAGTTTAAGGCGGTGGAGGCGGCCATGCGCTGGCCTGGGCTGGCGGGGCTCTACCTTTTGGGCCTGGGTATGGCGTTTGCTGGCCTCCTTTCTCCCATGGCCCAGATGGGCTTCGGTAGGGGGAAACCCCTTAGGGGGCAGGGCCTGGATCTCTGGATTTTGTGGTTGCTCCTGGGCATCCTGGTGATCCTCGGCGTGTTCCCGGGGGTGGAGGTGTTTAAGGAGTTGGAGGTGGTGCTGTGGAGAAAGTGATGGAGGCCCTGCGCGAGGGGAGGCCTGTGGCGCTTTTTCCTTATGGAGACCGGGTGCTTCTGTGGGTAGAGCATCCGGGGGGCCAGAAGGGTGCGTTAGGCCTCACCGAAGCCTTCCTCTTGGGTGAGAGGAGGCGCTTTCCCAGCCTGGCCGCCGAGTTTCCCGCTCTGGATTGGTTTGAACGGGCCCTTTGGGAGAGGGGTTTTGAGCCGGTGGGGCACCCCGGGTTGAAACCCCTCCGGCGTCACGACCTTCCCTACACCTTCCGGGAGTTTCCCCTCCTCCACGAGGTGCCTGTGGGACCCGTGCATGCAGGGATCATCGAACCCGGGCACTTCCGGTTTAGCGTTTTGGGCGAGCGGATCGTGAACCTGGAGATCCGCCTGGGTTACCAGCACCGGGGCTTGCTTTCCCTGATGCCGGGCAAAGGGGCTGAGGCCGCGCTCCTTCTGGTGGAGCGGGCGGGGAGCGAGCCCGTGGCCCACGCCATGGCCTTCGCCGAGGCCTGGGAAAGGGCCTTGGGCTGGGAGGCCCCTTCTCGGGCGCAGCACCTTCGCCGGGCAGCCCTTGAGTTGGAGCGGGCCTTTGGCCATCTGGGTCATCTGGCCGGGCTCTTCACCGATATCGGCTACGCCTACGGGGCCACCCAGGTGGGGCGGATACGGGCTCTTCTGCAGGGGGAACTGGACCGGTTAACCGGCCACCGCTACGGGAGAAACTTCCTAAGGGTTGGGGGGGTGTGGCGGGAGGGCCAGCCGGACCTCGAGGCCATCGCCGCCTACCGGGAGGAGCTGGCCCGCCTGCTGCCCAGGCTTCTCAAAAATCCCCAGGTGCTGGACCGCATGCGCTATGTGGGGGAGGTGCGCCGGGCCGAAGCCTTGGCCCTGGGCTTCGTGGGCCCCACGGCCCGGGCCAGCGGGGTGGGGAGGGACCTGAGGCAGGACGACCCCCTTTACCCCGACTTTACCCCCGTGGTGCGCCAGGGAGGGGATGTGCTGTCCCGGGCCCAGGTGTATGCCGAGGAGAGCCTTAAGGCCCTGGATTACGCGCTTTTCTTCCTTCGCCATCTTCCCGCCGGGCCTCTGGCCCTGGACCCCCCTCTGGGGGAGGGTGAGGCCTTGGCCCGGGTGGAGGCGGGAAGGGGTGAGGTGGTGTGGTTCGTACGGGTGGAGGCTGGGAAGGTGGTCATGGCCGAGGGGGTGGACCCGAGCTTCAAGAACTGGCGGGCTTTGGAGCTTGCGGTCCGGGGGGAAGGCTTGCCGGACTTTCCCCTTTGCAACAAGTCCTTTGACCTCTCCTATGCGGGAAGCGACCTCTAGGGGGTGCCATGAGCTTGCTGCACACGCTTAAGGTGGGAAGGTTGGCCCGCAAGCTGGAGGAGATCCTGAAGGTTCCCCAGCACGCTTTTGGCTACCCCTTGCTGAAGCCGGCGGGCTTGACCCCAAGGGTTCGCGAGGGGCTTGTCCATCTTTGCCCAAGCGGGGCTTTTGCCGAGGCGGAAGGGATTTTCAGCCTGGACCTCGCCCGGTGCGTGGGATGCGGACGGTGTGCCCTGGCATACCCGGAGGCCGTGGGGGAGATGAGGTCCCTGGAGGTGGCCGTGACCCGCAAGGAGGACCTGGTCCAGCGGGTGGACCTGGAAAGGGGAGGGTTTCTGGACCCGGGCCCTCCCCCTTCCCCTCGGACAGAGCTTCGCCTGCCCACCCTGGCCTTTCGCGAGGTGAGCGCCGGGGACACGGGCCTTGCCGACTCGGAGATCGCCCTTCTTGGCAATCCTTTTAACGACATGGGCCGCTTCGGGTTCCAGGTGGTGGCTTCACCCCGGCACGCCGACGCCCTTCTGGTCACGGGCCCCGTGAGCCGCAACATGGCCGAGGCCCTAAGGCGCACCTACGAGGCCATGCCGGAGCCCAAAGGGGTGGTGGCTGTGGGGAACGAGGCCATTTCGGGTGGGGTGTTTGCGGGAAGTCCCCAGGTTCTGTCCGGCGTGGACCAAGTGGTACCTGTGGACGTGTACGTGCCTGGGGATCCGCCGAGGCCCGGAGCCATCCTCCACGGCTTGATGCTTTTGGTGGGCCGCATGACCCAGCGGCTGGTAGGGGGGGTTTTGCGCTAAGCTCTTGCCATGGACTGGCTCCTCACTCCGGGTCCTGTGCGGCTTCATCCCAAGGCGCTAGAGGCTCTTTCCCGCCCTCAGCTTCACCACCGGACTGAGCCCGCCAGGGCACTTTTCCTTAAGGCCCGAAGCCTTCTTCGGGAAGCCTTCCGCACCCAGGGCGAGGTGCTCATCCTCACGGGAAGCGGCACCCTGGCCATGGAGGCCCTGGTGTGGAATCTCTTCGCCCCCGGGGAAAGGGTTTTGGTACCGGTTTACGGCAAGTTCTCCGAGCGCTTCGCCGAGATTGCGGAAAGCGCGGGCCTCGAGGTGGACCGGCTGGAGCTCCCTTACGGGCAGGTACCGAGCCCGGACCAGGTGGCAAGGCCCGGTTACCAAGGGCTACTGCTGGTTCACTCGGAGACCTCCACCGGGGCCATGGTGGACCTGCCCGCTCTGGCAAGAGCCTTTAAGGAGGCCAACCCCGAGGGTCTGGTGGGGGCCGACATGGTGACCAGCTTGCTGGTACGGGAGGTGGCCCTCGAGGCCTGGGGAGTGGATGCCGCGGCCTCCGGTAGCCAGAAGGGCCTCATGTGCCCCCCGGGGCTGGGTTTTGTGGCCCTAAGCCCCTGGGCCTTGGAACGTTTGCGCCCCCGGGGCTACTACCTGAACCTCTCCCGGGAGCTCAAAGCCCAGAGGGAAGGGGAAAGCGCTTGGACCCCGGCCATCAACCTGGTGGGGGCGGTGGCGGCGGTGCTGGAGGAGGTGTCGCCCAAGCTTCCCGAACACCTGGCCTTAAAGGCCTGGCAAAACGACCTTCTGTACCGGGTTGGGGCGGAGCTGGGGTTAAGCCCTGTGCCCGAGGTGCCAAGCCCGGCGGTGGCCGCCTTTTACCTGCCCGAAGGGGTTTCCTACCAGAAGGTGAAGGAGGCCTTTGCCCGAAGGCAGGCGGTGATCGCCGGGGGCCAGGGGCCCTTGAAGGGAAGGGTATTCCGCCTTTCCCTCATGGGTTATTACAACCGCTACGAGGCCCTCGGGGTGGCGGCCCTTTTCAGGGAAGCTTTTGCCGATATTCTTCCAGCTTCCTGAGCATCTCCTCCCGGGTGTAGACCGCCCTGGCCCCGCCCACCAGCTTGGGGCGGGTTTTGGCGGCGATGAGTACTGCCTCGCCAATCCTGCGCAGGGAAAGCCTAAGGGGTACGGCCACGGGCCGCAGGTGCATGCCGATGAGAACGCCCCCGATGTCCATTCCCCCGTGGGCTTGGGCCTTTAGGGATTCCACCATCACGGGGTCCTGGAAACGAAGAAAGGCGGCCGTGGCCAGGCTTCCTCCCGCCTTGGGATGGGGAAAGACGGTGACCTCCTCCAGGCTGTAGGTCCGGGCTGCCTCCCTTTCCACCACCAGGGCCCGGTTCAGGTGCTCGCATCCCTGGACGGCTACCCATATCCCCCGTTCGAGGAGAGGGGGAAGGAGCCCCTCGAGGATGGCCTCGGCCACCTCGAGGCTGGGCTTCGTTCCCACCTTTTCCCCCAAGACCTCGCTGGTGGACCCCCCCAGGACGAAGAGGCTTCCCCTGGGCATGGGGAAGAGGTCCAGAAACTCCAAAATCGCCTTTTCCGCCGCCTTGCGGATGCCCTCCATGACCTGGCCTCCACTGCGATTTTAGAGAAAAGTGGGGGTGTGGGGGAGCTATAATCCCCCGGTTTT
>NZ_ATNI01000043.1:0-38422 GCF_000511705.1 Thermus sp. NMX2.A1 | reverse complement strand
GAGGAAACGGGTTGCCGTATCGTCTACCCCTAGGTATGGACCTCCTCTTGATCCAGCTTCTAAATGGCTTGGTGAGCGGAGCTTTTTATGCCCTCCTAGCTCTAGGCCTAGCCCTAATCTTATCTTTGACCCGCATCATCAACCTCGCCCATGGGGGCTTCCTGGTGGTAGGAGCTTACATGGGCTACGTGCTTTCCGGATTGGTGGGATTCTACTGGTCTCTACTCCTAGCTCCCTTAGGCCTTGCCCTCCTGGCGGTCATCCTAGAAATCAGCATCATGCGTCCCCTTTACCGCCGCGACCCCTTAGAGAGCCTTCTCCTTACCTTTGGGCTAGCCTTGGCCCTTGAGGAGACTGTGCGCATCCTCTTCGGTCCTGTGGCGGTACCCTTCCGGATTCCAGAGGGCCTGGGAAGCTCTTTATTCCCCGGAACCAGCCTCTTCTTCCTCACCCGCTACCGGATCCTGGTCCTAGCCATAGCGCTAATGGCTGGACTAGGGGTTTATCTCCTTCTGCGCTTTACCCGTTTGGGCCTTTACCTCCGAGCAGGAGCCCAGGACCGGGAAACCCTCAACGCGCTTGGCACGGACGTAAGGCGCCTGTACACCCTGGCCTTTGCCCTGGGAGCCTTCTTGGCTGGCTTAGCTGGGGTTCTGGCCGCTGGCCAGCTGGGCCTTTCGCCCACCATGGGAACTGGCCTCCTTATGCCCAGTTTCGTGGCCCTCATTTTAGGTGGGGTGGGAAGCCTGGGAGGTAGTTACCTTGGAGGCCTTCTGGTGGGTATGGCCACCGGTCTAGCCGGAAACTTTTTGGCCCTGGCTAGCGAACTGGCCATTTATCTTATACTTGTTCTCGTTCTTTTGTTGCGTCCTAGAGGACTTTTCGGACAGGAGGGGTTTTTCGAATGAGAACCTGGATCCTTCTCTTGGCCGTGCTCCTTCCCTTACCCTGGGTGCTCAAAGCCCTGGGCAGCTATGCAGCGATCGCTAGCTACATCCTCATATGGGGCTTAGCTGCCATGGGGCTCAATCTCCTCATAGGGTATACCGGCCAGGTGTCCTTTGGGCACGCCGCCTTCTTAGGCCTGGGAGCCTATGGGGCAGGCCTCACCCTAAAACACATCCTCCCAAGCACACTCCTGGCCGTAACCTGCGGTTTCCTTCTTGCTGGTATCGCCGCTGCCCTACTTGGCCTGCTTATCACTCGGCTGAGAGGAATCTACTTCGCCACCTTTACCATCGCTTTCAGCCAGTTCTTCTACTTTATAGCCTTCCAGTGGAGCGATCTTACCGGGGGGGATGACGGCCTAAGGGGGTTTGCCCGACAGCCCTTGCATTTACCAGGCTTCACCTTGGATCTCTCCAGCAGCGAGGCCTACTATTACTTTGTCCTCCCCATCTTTCTTCTCTCCAGCTTCCTCCTCTGGCAACTGGTCCAGTCGCCGCTAGGTAGATCCTTTTTGGCCCTACGAGAGAATATGCTTCGGGCACGCTTCCTGAGCCTGAAACCAGAACGCTATCTCTGGATAGCCTTCACGATATCAGGAGCAATAGCAGGCATCGCAGGTGCCCTTCTTGCCCTCCAAATCAACTTCGCCCAACCCAGCTTCCTCCATTGGACCACGTCTGGAACCTTGGTAATGATGGCCTTTCTGGGGGGCAGGTGGCACTTTTTCGGCCCCTTAATTGGTGCGGCCCTCTACGTGCTCCTTGAGGAACTTCTTAGCTCCTACACACAGGAATGGATGCTATTCATCGGAATCCTCTTCATCCTAGCCGTCCTATTCTTCCCCGGTGGGGTCGCTGGCCTTGCAACCAAGAGGAGGTCAACGTGAGGCCCATCCTGAGAGCAGAAGGTCTAAGCAAGGCCTTCGGCCGCTTACTAGCGGTATCAGGGGTGAACCTGGAAGTGGCAGCGGGCAGCATCCACGCCATCATTGGTCCCAACGGTGCCGGAAAGTCAACGCTCTTCGACCTGCTCTCCGGGGCCAAAAGACCTGATAGGGGGAGGGTTTACTTCCTAGACAAGGAAATCACCCACATCGCCGTCGAGGAACGAATTCGCTTGGGCCTTTCCCGCACCTTTCAGGTACCCCAGGTCTTTACCAATTTGACGGCCAGGGAAAACCTAATCATTGCCTTGGAGGCAGCCCACAGCCTCTCCTCCTACCCCTGGCCCCGGAAATCCCGTTTTCTGGAAGAGGAAGCATCCGCTCTCCTAGAGCGCCTAGGTCTGGAAGAACAGGCCAGCCGCCTTGTGGGAGAGTTAGCCCATGGGGACCAGCGCCTGGTGGAAATTGGCTTGGCTCTTTGTTTACGTCCTAAACTTCTTCTCCTCGACGAACCTACAGCGGGGATGAGCGATGCCGAAACCTGGCGCACGGTACAAACGCTTAAAAGCCTTCACCGTGAGGAAGGGCTCACCCTCCTCTTCATAGAGCACGACATGGCCGTGGTCTTTGGCATTGCCGATCGGGTCACCGTGCTTCACCTAGGGGAGGTCCTTGCAGAGGGGACCCCCGACGAAATCGCCAAGGACGAAAAGGTCCAAGCGGCTTACCTGGGGGAGGAGGTGATGGCAGGGTGAACGCCCTGCAACTGGATAGGGTCAACGCCTTTTACGGCAAAAGCCATATCCTGCACTCGGTTTCCTTACAGGTCAAAGCAGGAACGCTTGTTGCCCTCCTTGGACGAAATGGGGCTGGAAAAACCACCACCATCCGTGCAATTCTGGGTCTCACCCCTCCCAGGAAAGAGGGTCAAGTTCTTCTCTTTGGACAGGACATCACCCACGCGCCGCCCCACCAGATTGCCATGCTGGGCGTAGGCTATGTGCCTGAGGGGCGGAGGGTATTCCCCAACCTTAGCGTGGAGGAGAACCTGCGCATCACTTTGGGTAAGCGCCCCGGACCCTTTGACCTCGACCGTATATACCAGCTCTTCCCCAGACTCCAAGAAAGGCGGCATCACTCTGGACGCCAGCTATCCGGAGGAGAACAGCAGATGCTAGCCATCGCCAGAGCCTTGCTCCTAAACCCCCGCCTTCTGATCCTAGACGAGCCCTCCCAAGGCCTCGCGCCACTTGTGGTCCGCTTGGTTGGGGAAACTTTGCAAAAGTTTAAGGGAGAAGGGGTTTCCATACTTCTGGCAGAACAAAATGCCCGCTTGGCCCTCGAGCTGGCCGACTGGGTCTACATCCTGGACGACGGTCGGATAGTCCATTCGGGCCCTGCCATGGAACTCCGCCATGATCCCGAGCGGGTCCGGGCCTTAACCGGTGTAAAGGAGGGGTCTAACTACCGTGAACTTTAAAGAGCGTACAGTTCTAATCACTGGCGCAGCGAGCGGCATCGGCCTAGCCCTGGCCCGGGCCTTCGGCCGGGAGGGAGCCAGGGTTCTGGTCCACGATCTCCAAGATGCCTCGGCTTTGGCTAAGGAGCTCGGCGGGATCTTCCTGCAGGCGGACCTGGCCGATCCCAAAGCCGTGGAGGAACTCGGGAAACAAGCGGCCCAGTACGGCGTGGACATCCTGGTAAACAACGCAGGCTTCCAGCACATCGACCCGGTGGAGGAGTTTCCCCTGGAAACCTGGCAAAGGATGATCCAGGTGATGCTCACCGCCCCTTTCCAGCTCATCAAGGCCCTTCTCCCGGGAATGAAGGCCAAGGGCTGGGGGCGGATCCTCAACATCGCCAGCATCCACGGCCTGGTGGCCAGCCCCTACAAGTCCGCCTACATCTCCGCCAAGCACGGCCTCTTGGGCCTCACCAAGACCGTGGCCCTCGAGGCGGGTCCCTACGGCATCACCGTGAACGCCATCGCCCCCGCCTACGTACGCACTCCCCTGGTGGAGAAGCAGATCGCCGACCAGGCCCGCACCCTTTCCATCCCTGAAAGCGAGGTGGTAGAAAAGGTCTTCCTGGCCCAAGCGGCCATCAAGCGCCTCATCGAACCCGAGGAGGTGGCGGCCTTGGCCCTCTTCCTGGCCTCGGAAAAGGCCTCGGCCATCACGGGGGCCGTCTTCCCCATCGACCTGGGCTGGACCGCCCGCTAGCCCCGCACCGCCCGCAGGGGAATCCCCTTCTCCTTGGCCCAGGCCTCCCATTCCCGAGCGGTCCTCCCTTGGAAGAAGGCCAGGAGCCGCTCGTAGGGTGGAAGGCCGGGCCTAGCCGGATCGAAAGCCGAGGGAAGAAGCTCCCTAAGGCCCGACTCCTCGCAAAACCGGGCCCAGAAATGGGGCTCCAAAGCCGCCAGGGCCACCTCCCCCTCCCGGGCGGGGTAAATCCCATAGCACAGGACGGAGCCATCCAGGAAGGGAATGGGGGGATAGGCCATGGCCTTCACCGCCTCGGAGAGGGCCACCTCGTATACCCCACCTCCAAGAAGCAGCCCCTTCAAGGCCGTAAGAGCCAGGGCATAGGCCCCGGCCAGGTCGGCGAACTGGAAGGACCCCCAGGGAAAGCGCCCGAGAAGCCCCGCCTCCGCCAGGTAGGTGAGGTCGTGGCCGGGGTCTGGGGCATCCGGGTAGCCCCGAAGCCGGGCACAGACCAAGCGGGGGTTGATCCCAAGGAGCACCTTAGGCCCGAGGCCCAGCCGCTCCATGACCCCGGGGCGGTTGGCCTCGAGGAGGATGGCGGCCTCGGGAACCAAGGCCAGGAAACGTTCCCGATCCTCCCTCCTCTTCAGGTCCAGGGTCAAGATCTCCTTTTTCCCGTTCAAGAAGCGGTAGGCCTCCAGGGCCCAGTCCCTGAGGGGGTCCCCTCGAGGGGGCTCCACCTTGAGGACGGGAAAGCCCAGATCCGCAAGGAGCTTGCCCGCCAAGGGCCCGGGAAGAAGCCGGGTGAGATCCAGAACCCTACCTGGGGGCCATACGCAAGGCACCATCCAGGCGGATCACCTCCCCGTTCAGCATGGGGTTTTCCAGGATGTGGAGGACCAATAGGGCGTACTCCTCCGGCCGGCCCAGGCGCCTGGGAAAGGGCACCTGTTCGGCCAGCGAGGCCTTGGCCTTTTCAGGAAGCCCCTGAAGGAGGGGGGTATCGAAGAGGCCCGGGGCGATGGTCACCACCCGGATGCCCCAGTCCGCAAGCTCCCGGGCCACGGGGAGGGTGAGGCCCACCACGCCCCCCTTGCTGGCCGCGTAGGCCGCCTGGCCCACCTGGCCCTCAAAAGCCGCCACGCTGGCGGTGTTCACCACCACCCCCCGCTGCCCCTCGGCATCGGGAGGGTTCTCCCGCATGGCCCAAGCCGCAAGGCGCAAGACGTTAAAGGTGCCGATAAGGTTCACCTCCACCACCTTGCGGAAACCTTCCAGGTCGTGGGGGCCTTCGCGCCCCAGAACCTTGCGGGCCAAACCGATGCCCGCGGCATTGACCACCGCGAAAAGGGGAGCCTGGGAGGCCGCAAGCTCCACCGCTCGCTTAGCATCCTCCTCCCGGGTCACATCCCCTTCCAGGTAATCCAGGCCCGGATCCTCTCCCCGCCTGAGGTCCAAGACCACCACCCTGTAGCCCCTATCCCTTAAGGCCAAGGCCGTAGCCCTTCCCAACCCCGAGGCCCCACCCGTCACCAAAGCGCTTCTTTCCATGGTCCACCCCTAGATCCTCTGGATGATGGTGGCCGTGGCCTGCCCGTGGCCGATGCACATCACCTGGAGGCCAAACTCCCCCCCGGTGCGCTCCAGCTCGTAAAGAAGCTTGGTCATGAGGATGGCCCCCGTGGCCCCCAAGGGGTGCCCGTGGGCGATGGCCCCGCCGTTGGGATTCACCCTTTCCGGGTCGGGGCCAAACTCCCGCAGGAAGGCCAGAACCACGCTGGCGAAGGCCTCGTTGATCTCGATGACGTCCAGGTCCCTAAGGGAAAGCCCCGCCTTCTCCAGGGCCTTTTTGGTGGCGGGGATCACCTCCAATAGTTGCAGGGTGGGATCCCCCGCCACCACCACCCGGGCAAGGAAACGGGCCCGGGGGCGGAGGCCCAAGGCCAAGGCCTTTTCCCTATCCCCCAGGAGCAGGGCCGCCGCCCCGTCGGAAACCTGGCTGGAGTTGCCGGCGGTCACCACCCCGTCCTCCCGGAAGACAGGCTTCAAGGCCAGCATCCGCTCGTAGTCCACGTCGAAACGCACCCCTTCGTCGCGGTCCAGCAGGAAGGGCCTTCCCTCCCCATCCACCCCCTCCAGGGGAAGGATCTGGCTCCGGAAGCGCCCCTCCTGGATGGCCCGGGCCGCCCGCCTGCGGGAGAGATAGCCCCACTCGTCCAGCTCCTCCCGGCAGAGGCCATACTTCTTTGCGATGCGCTCCGCGCTTTCCCCTTGGTGGACGAGCTCGTACCGCTGAAAAAGCGCCGGATTCAAGGTGTGGAAGCCTCCCCCGATATCGGAGAACATGGGGGATCGGGTCATGCTCTCCACCCCGCCGGCAATGGCAAAGTCCAGGTCGCCGGCAGCGATGGCCTGGGCGGCGAAGTGCACAGCCTGCTGGCTGGAGCCGCACATGCGGTTCAGGCTTACCGCAGGAACCTCCTGGGGTAGGCGGGAAAGGAGGACGGCAAGCCGTCCTATGTTGGCCCCCTGTTCCCCGGTTTGGGTCACGCAACCCGTGACCACATCCCCGATGAGCCCGGGGTCGATACCCGTCCGCTCCAGGAGGGCGTCCAAGACCTGGGCGTAAAGGGCATCGGGCCGCCACTCCCGCAAGGCTCCATTCCTCTTGCCGATGGGGGTGCGTACCCCCTCGAGGATCACGGGCTCTCCCATATCCGCCTCCTTACCAGCTCCCGCAGGATGACGAGCCTTTGGATCTCGGAGGTTCCCTCATAGATCTGGAGCACCTTGGCATCGCGGTACAGTTTGGCCAAGGGATACTCCTCGCTGTAGCCGTTTCCGCCAAAGACCTGGAGGGCCTCCGACACCCCCCGCACGGCGGCGTCGGCGGCGAAGGCCTTGGCCGTGGCTGCCTCCAAGGCGTTCTCCTCGCCTCGTTCCGCCAGTTCGGCGGCCTTCAGGGTGAGGAGGCGGGCGGCCTCCAGGTCCATGAGCATCTCCGCCAGCTTAAACCCCACCCCCTGGTGCTCCAGAAGGGGCCTGCCGAAAGCCTCCCGCATGGCAGCGTAGGCCAGGGCCTCGTCCAAGGCCCTCCGCAATAGCCCCACCGCCAAGGCTGCCACCATGGGCCGGGAGCGGTTGAACACCCGCATGGCCAGGGCAAACCCCTCCCGGGCGATCAAGCTCTCCTCGGGCACCAGGACGCCGTCCAGGTACACCTCCGCCGCCGGGGAGGCCTTCTGCCCCAGCTTGGGCAAAGGAGGCCCCACCTCCACCCCCATCCCCCGCTCCACCAGAAAGGCAGCGATCCCCTCCCGGCCCTCCGCCACCTTGGCAAAGACCACGAAAAAGGAGGCCTCCGGGGCATGGCTGATCCAGGTTTTGCGCCCGTGGAGGCGGTATCCGCCCGGCACCCTTTCCGCCCGGGTGCGGATGGCGGCCACATCCGAGCCCGCGTGGGGCTCGGTAAGGGCGTAGGAGGCCACCTCCTCCCTGAGCCGGGGTAGAAAGCTTCGGGCGTGGGCACTTCCCGAGAGGAGAAGGGCATCCGCCACCAGGTTGTTGAGGAGCAAGGCTGCCGCCACCCCGGTGCAGGCGTAGGCCAGTTCCTCCGCCACCAGGACCAGGCTCCTGGGCCCAAGCCCTGCCCCGCCCAGCTCCTCCGGGACCACCAGTACCGGAAAACCAAGCCCTGCCGCCTCCCGAAACAAAGGCCAGGGAAACCGGGCCTCCTGGTCCAGATGCTTGGCCTGGGGCAGGATGCGCTCCCGGGCAAAGCGCCGGGCCAGCTCCCGAACGGATTTCTCCAGGTCCACGGGAACCCCCGGCAAAAGTTTACCCGGTCCAAAACCCCGGGGCAAGAGTCCTCATCTCCCCTTCTTCCGGTACATGAGCCCATCGGCCGCCTCGAGGGCCTGCACCAGCTCCTTCCCCTCCACCTGGCTGAAGCCCACGGAAACCGAGGGGAAACGGGCATGGACCCGCGCCTCCAGGGAGGCTCCATCCCTTAAGCCCAGGTGCAGGCCCACGAACTCGTCCCCGCCCACCCGGTAAAGGGCATCCCCTTCCCGGGCCTCCTCCCGCAGGACCCTGGCGAAGCGGACCAGATGGGCATCCCCCGCCTTATGCCCCTCCCGGTCGTTCACCGCCTTCAGGTCGTCCAGGTCCCAGAGGGAAAGGACCAGGGAAAGCCCCTCCCGGGCGGCCAGGGCCTGGAGCCGGGGAAACTCCCGCTCCAGGGAGCGGCGGTTGGCCAGGCCCGTGAGGGGGTCGGTGAGGGCCTCGCTCTGGATGAGGCTTTGCAAAGCCTGAAGGCGACGGATCATGGCCGCCACGCTGAGGCCCGCTATGCTGGCCAAAAGCCCCCCCGCCGCCACCAGGAACCGGGTTTCCTCCTGGGGCCAGGGGGCGAGGAGGACATAGGCCAAGGCCAGCCAAAGCCCGGGCCAGCCAGCGAAGGCGGCAAAGGCGTAGGCGCCCACGGTGAAGAAGGCCATGACCCCAAGCCGCCAGTCCTCCCCGGAAAGCCCCGTGACCGCCGCCTCCGGTGAGGCCACCAGGCTCATGAGGGCGGTGAATAGGGCCACCCCCAGGTGCAGGGCCACGGCCAGGCGCCCCATGACTGTGACCCTGCCCAGGATGTAGGCGACGGGAAGGCTTAACCAGTAAAGGAGCGTGGCAGCGTACATCACCCGGCCCCCATAAAGCACCACCACCGGGATCCACACCAAAGGAATCAGGGCCAGGCGCCAGTACAGGCGGACCAGCCCCGGCCAGATCTCAGGGGTCATGCCGCATTCTACCCATACCGCCCAAACCACCAGGCCAGCTTGACTTTGCCCCCTCCACCCTGGACGATGAGAAGGATGGATGACAAGCGCATCCGCAACTTCTCCATCATCGCCCATGTGGACCACGGGAAGTCCACCCTGGCCGACCGCATCCTGCAGCTGACCCATGCGGTGAGCGAGCGGGAGATGCGGGAGCAGTTTCTGGACTCCCTGGAGCTGGAGCGCGAGCGGGGCATCACCATCAAGGCCAGCGCCGTGCGGGTGGAGTACCGGGCCAAGGACGGGGAAACCTATATCTTCAACCTGATCGACACCCCGGGCCACGTGGACTTCACCTACGAGGTCTCCCGGGCCTTGGCGGCGGTGGAAGGAGTCCTTCTGGTGGTGGACGCCAGCCAAGGAGTGGAGGCGGAAACCCTGGCCAAGTTCTACATGGCCCTGGAACACGGCCATGTGATGATCCCCGTCATCAACAAGATCGACCTTCCCAACGCCAGGCCCCTGGAGGTGGCCCTCGAGGTGGAGGAGGTGCTGGGCCTTCCCGCCGACGAGGCCATCTTCGCCTCGGGGAAGACGGGGGAAGGCGTGGAGGAGATCCTCGAGGCCATCGTAAAGCGCATCCCACCCCCCAAGGGCGACCCGGAAGCTCCCCTTAAGGCCCTCATCTTCGACTCCCTTTACGACGCCTACCAGGGGGTCATCCCCTACCTCCGCCTCTTTGAGGGCCGGGTGCGCCCGGGGGACCGGATCCGCATCTACTCCACCGGCAAGGAGTTCACCGTGGACAAGGTGGGGATCTTCACCCCCCAGGGGCTCATCCCCGTGGAGGAGCTCACCGCAGGGGAGGTGGGCTGGCTGGTGGCCGCCATCCGGGACATCCACGACGTGCAGGTGGGGGATACCATCACCCACGCCCATAGGCCCACCGACGCCCCCTACCCCGGCTTCCGCCCCGCCAAACCCGTGGTCTTCGCCGGCCTCTACCCCGTGGACTCCGGAGACTACGGAAGGCTAAGGGATGCCCTGGAAAAGCTCAAGCTCAACGACGCCGCCCTTTCCTTTGAGCCGGAAACCTCCACCGCCTTGGGCTTCGGTTTCCGCTGCGGCTTCCTGGGGCTTCTCCATGCGGAAATCGTGCAGGAGCGCCTGGAGCGGGAGTTCGGCCTGGAGCTCATCGCCACCGCCCCCAGCGTGGTCTACAGGGTGCGCCTGAAAAACGGGGAGGAGGTGGAGGTGCTAAACCCCGCCGACCTCCCCGACCCCACAAAGATCGAGGAGATCCTCGAGCCCTACGTGAAGCTCACCGTCTTTACCCCCGAGGAATACGTGGGGGCCATCATGCAACTCGTCCAGGAAAAACGGGGCCGCCTGGTGAACATGACCTACCTTCCCGGGGAAACCAAGCGGGTGGAGCTGGTCTACGAGGTGCCCTTTGCCGAGATCCTTTACGACTTCCACGACCGCCTGAAAAGCCTCTCCCGGGGCTACGCCTCCATGGACTACGAGCAGATCGGTTACCAGCCTGGGGACCTGGTCAAGGTCAACGTGCTGGTGCACGGGGAGCCCGTGGACGCCCTCACCTTCATCGCCCACCGGGACAAGGCCTACGCCATGGCCCGGGCCATCGTGGACAAGCTGGCGGAGGTCATCCCCCGTCAGCTTTTTGAGGTACCCATCCAGGCGGCCATCGGGGGCAAGATCATCGCCCGGGCCACGGTGAAGGCCCTGCGCAAGGATGTGCTGGCCAAGTGCTACGGCGGGGACGTAACCCGGAAGAAGAAGCTTCTGGAAAAGCAAAAGGAGGGGAAGAAGCGGCTCAAGGCCATCGGCAAGGTGGAGGTGCCCCAGGAGGCCTTCCTGGCGGTGCTCTCGGCGGGGCGGGATGAGTCTTAGGGCAAGGCTCGCCCTGGTTATCGCCCTTCTGGCTTTTCTGCCCAACCTGGTCCTGGCCCTCACCCTGGGCCTCATGGGGGAGGGTCCCTGGCTGCCCTTGGTGCTGTGGCTTCTCCTCATCGGCCTGGTTTCCGGGGCGGTGGGATACTTCCTGGCCCGAAGCCTCCTCAGGCCCCTCGAGGAGCTCACCCGCGCCCTGGCCTACCTCTCCGTCAAGGAGGGCCCGGTGAACGAGCTCAGGCTACCCGCCCCCAAGGAGCCTCCCCCCATGGAGATCGCCCTGCTCCGCGCCCGCTTCGGGGAGCTTCTTCAACGCCTCCAGCGCCTTATGGAGGCCCGGGAAGCCTTCTACGGGGCCCTGGCCCACGACCTGAAAACCCCCCTGCTTTCCGCCATCCGGGCCCTGGAGTACCTGGAAAGGGCGGACCACCTGGGACGGGAGAAGCGGGTGGAACTCCTTCTGGCCTTGAGGCGGGAGCTCTTCCAGGCCCACCTTCTCGTGGAAAACCTCCTGGCCCTCTCCCGCCTGGAGACCCGCACCCCCCAGCGGGAAACCCTGAACCTAAGGGCCTTGGCCGAGGATCTCCTTCTCCGTTACCGGGAGGAAGCGGGAAGGCGGGGGCTTGGCCTAACGGTGGAGGGGGCGGGTCTCGCCCGGGGGGAGCGGCTCCTTTTGGAAAGGGCCCTGGCCAACCTTCTGGACAACGCCCTGCGGCACGCCAAAACCCAGGTGCGCATCCGGGTGGAGGAAGGGGCCCTGCAGGTGGAGGACGACGGGGAAGGGCTTCCCCTGCCCCTGGAAGCCCTGGCCCAGCCCTTCCGCCAAGGAGGCCCGAACCGGGGAAGCGCGGGGCTTGGCCTCTACACCGCCAAGCGGGTGGCCGAGGCCCACGGGGGGAGGCTTCTGACCTGCAAAACCCCCTTGGGCGGGGCGTGTTTGCGCCTGGAACTCCCCCCGGCCAAGGAGCTTTAGTCCATAACCGGGGGGATCTGCCGCACCCAGAGGATGTAGGAGAGGTGCTCCAGGTACCTCAAGGGGACCTCGGGAAGGGGACGGTCCACCTCGAGGCTCATCATGGCCTCCCCGCCCCGCTTCTTGCGGCTCACCGTGAGGTAGGCGATGTTCACCTCGTCATCGGCCAGGATGCGGGCCACCCGGGCCACCACCCCCGGGGTGTCCACGTTGCGGATCACCAGGGTGGGGGCGGCTCCGGTGATGCGCACCTCGAAGCCATCCAGGTCAAAGATGCGCACCAGTCCGCCTCCCAGGGAGCTTCCGGTCACGGTAATGCGCTCCTTCTCCCCCTCCAGGACCATACGCACAGTGTTGGGATGCACGTCCCCAAGCTCCACTGCCTTAAAGGCCACCTCGAGGCCTTCCTTCTCCGCCAGGGAAAGGCTTTCCTTAAGCCTTTCGTCGTCGGGGGTAAAGCCCAAAACCCCCGCCACCAAGGCCAGGTGGGTGCCGTGGCCCTTTCCCGTCTTGGCAAAGGAGCCGTGCAGGCCAAACTCCACCCGCCTGGGCCTTTCCCCCAAAAGGTGCCGGGCCAGAAGGGCCAGGCGGCAGGCCCCGGCGGTGTGGCTGGAGGAAGGCCCCACCATCACCGGGCCGATCATGTCCAGTAGACCCATGCCTGTAGAATAACCCCATGCGCGCGTTCCTGACCCGGGCCATCGGCTTCCTCTTGGCTCTGGGACTCCCGGTTTTAGGCCAAAGCCTGGTGGTCCCGAAGGAAGTCCAGGCGGGAAGGCCTGTGGTCCTGGAGGGACGGGACCTGCCCGAAGGGCGCTTCCCCCTGGTGCTGGAGGGTCCCGAGGGACAAGAAACCTTGGAGGTGGAGGCCCAGAAGGGAAGGTTCCAGCTGGAGCTACACCCCAAGGTCCCCGGGGAGTACCGCATCCGCCTTTCCCTGCCCGCCGGTGCCCTGGAAGCCCGCTTCATCGCCCTGGCTCCCGCCACCCCCGAGCTGACCCGGGAAGGGCTCAAGCTCCCCTGGGGCCTCCTGCCCCTACCCCCGGGGGGTTGGCTGGGACCTTTGGTCCAAGGGGATAAGGTGTACGTGGCCCAGGGGCTTTTGGTAGTTGAAACCAGCGCGAAGGAGAAAACCTTCTCCTTCCACTTTGCCCCGGCCCGCATCCTGGCCCTCAGGCCAGGCCCTGAAGCCCTCCTCGAGGGGGACTGGGTCCTGCCCATCCCCTTCCCCCGGGTGCCCTTTGAAGGCAAGGAGGAGGACCTAAAGGTCCTGGGCTCCCTCCTAGAAGCCCTCAGTCCGCCGAAGCCCTGGCCCTACTATGCCTACTGGACCCTGGACCCCGCCACCCTCACCCCGGAGGACCTGGAGGCCTACGGCCAGGACCTCCTGGCCCGGGGCCATAGGCCGGAACTCTTCTTCGGCCAACCGGGGGTGGCCCGCATGGCGGAGACCTCCCGCCTTCTGCAGAAGAAGGACCCCGAAAAGGCCCTTCTCCTGGCCAAGGCCCTCCTCCGCTACACCCCTCTCTTCCCAGGTTCCTTGGCTTTTTTCCAGGAGACTGCCCAGTACCTGGAGGCCCAGGGCCACCCTGCCCAGGCCCTGACCTTCTTGGAGGCGGGAAAGATCCTGCGCGCCTGGCTTCCCCCCAGGCTTTCCCTGCTTCCCATGGCCCTCTGGACCCTGGGCCTGGCCTACCTGGGCCTCATGCTCTACCTCTTCCTCTACTACCTGCCCGCCCAGCTAAAGGACCTGAAGCCCATCGGCGGCTATCTGGGTGGGTTCTGGCGGCACCCCCTCCTGCGCCTTCGGCACCTTCACCTGGCCTACGCCAGCCTGGGGGAACGGGTGCTGGCCCTGGTCCTCTTCCTGGCCCTCAGCCTGGGCCTCCTCCTCCAGGGACTGGACGCCCAGGTGCGAAAAGGGCTTTTCGCCCCCCCCTTGGACCAAGGCACCCTCCGTACCCAAAAAGCCCAGGACTGGCTCCGCACCCTTCCCCCCACTCCCGAGGTCAAGGCCCTTCTGGGTTACGCCCTCCTTTCGGAGGCCCCCAAGGAGGCCCAGGGCCTCCTGCGGGAAGCCGCTTTGCCCTTCGCCCTGGCCCTTAGGGGAGACGAAACCTCCCTGGCCCAAGCCTACCGTAAGGCTCCCCTCGAGGGACCCATCCGCTCAGCCCTCCAACTGGGGCAGGATCCCTGGGGGGCCAGGGAGCCAGGTCCCACCCTGCGCACCCTTTACCTGGCCCTCCTCCAGGTGGAGGTAAAGCGCCTCCAGGAGGATCCCTTCCGGGGGTTCCTGCACCTCAGCACCCCCCTTCCTGAAGGGGTAAAGCCCTGGGCCTTCGCTGGCTTCTGGCTCCTTCTCCTCTACCACCTCCTCACCTTCCTCCTGCCCCGGCGCAGGACCCCGATTCCCCCCTCCTGGGCCCTGGGGGTGCGCCTCCTGGTACCGGGAAGCCTCGGCTTCTCCTCGGGCCTGGGCATTGTCCTCCTCCTTTTGGCCGCCTATGGGCTTCTTGCCCTCCTGGAGGGCCAGAAACCCACCCTCCTGATCCTGGCCTACGGGCTCCACCTCCTGGTGTTAGTCTTGAGCCTGAGGAGGCCCACATGATCCTTCCACCCATCCCCACTCCCTTTGACCGGGAAGGCCGCCTGGACACGGAGGCCTTTCGGGAACTGGCGGAAGCCCTGGAACCTTTGGTGGACGGGCTTCTCATCTACGGCTCCAACGGGGAAGGCGTCCATCTGACCCCGGAGGAACGGTCCAGGGGGCTTCGGGCCCTAAAACCCCGGAAGCCTTTCCTGGTGGGCCTCATGGAGGAAACCCTGCCCCAGGCGGAACGGGCCCTCCTCGAGGCCCAGGAAGCAGGCGCCATGGCCCTTCTGGCCACGCCTCCCCGCTACTACCACGCAAGCCTCGGCGAGGGGCTCGTGGCCTACTACAAAGCCCTGGCGGAAAGGATGCCCATCTTCCTCTACCACGTGCCCCAGAACACCAAGGTGGACCTGCCCCTTTCCGCGGTGGAAACCCTGGCCCAACACCCCAGGATCACGGGAATCAAGGACTCCAGCGGGGACCTAACCCGCCTGGCCTTTTACCAGGCCCATCTGAGGGATGACTTCCGGGTCTTCACCGGCCACGCCCCCACCTTCCTGGGGGCTTTGGCCCTGGGAGCCGAAGGAGGCATCCTGGCGGCGGCCAACCTGGCCCCCAGGGCCTACCGGTCCCTCCTGGAGGCCTTCCGGACCGGCCGCCTAAGCGAAGCCCAGGCCCTGCAAAAACGGCTATTCCCCTTGGGGAACCTTCTTTCCAGGGGTGGGGTACCCCTCCTCAAGCAGGCCATGAGGCACCTGGGCCTACCCGCCGGTTACCCAAGGCCTCCCTATCCCCAGGAAAGCCCTATCTGGAAGGAGTTTCGGCCCGTCTTGGAAGCCCTCAAGGAGGAAGGATGGCTCCTGTGAGAATTCTTTTAGGCCTCGTGACCCTGGGCCTTTTGGCCGCCTGCGCTCCCCAGACCCTGACCCCCGAGGCCCGTTTGCTCTCGGCCGAGCTGCGGGGCCTGGAAGTGAGCCCGGAACCCGCCCTCCTCCTGGGGGTAAGGGTGGAGTTCCAAAACCCCAACCCCTTCCCCCTGCCCCTGGCCACCTTTGGCACCCGGCTCAGGGTGGGGGAGGTGGCCGTGCCCCTGGACCTAACCCTACCCCCCGGAAGGAAGGAGGAGGTGCTCCTGGTACGGCTCACCCCCAAGGAGGCCTTGGCCACAGCCCAGGCCCTCCTCTCCCGGGAGGGGGTGGCGGTGGCCTTGGAAGGCCGCACCCTGGGCCAAAGCCTCACCTTCTTCCGCACCCGGCTGGCCTTCCCCCTGGAGCCCCCAAGGGTCCGCCGGGTGGGGGTGAACTTCTTCCTGGAAAACCCCAACCCCCTTCCCCTCAAGGTGGAAGGAAGCTTGGTCCTCCTGGGCCAAAGCTTCCGGGTGCAGGTGGACCTCCCCGCCCGGGGCGAGGGCCGGCTTCAGGTGACGGGCTTCAGGCCAGGCTTGGAACGGGGCTCTGGAAGGCTGGAACTCACCCTCGAGGTCCCGGGCTTTTTCCGGCAAAGCCTGGTTTTACCCCTCTAGAGCCTAAAACCCAGGGGCAAAAGCTCTCCCAGGGTCCTCACCACATACCCCTCGGGCCCGTGCATGACCACCTCGGTCCCGGAGGAGCCAAACTCAAAAAGCACCTGGCGGCATCCCCCGCAAGGGGGGATGGGGCCCTTCGGGCTATAGATGTGCACCCGGTCTATCCGCCTCTTCCCCGCCAGGACCATGGCGGCCACCGCATTGCGCTCCGCACACTGGGAAAGGGGGAAGGAGGCGTTTTCCACGTTGACCCCAAGGAAGCTTTCCCCTTCCGCCTCCACCATAGCCACCACGGGGAAGCCGGAGTAAGGAGCGTAGGCCCGCTCCACATGGGCCTCGAGGATGGCCCTAACCCTCTCCATGCTCCACCAGCCTTTCCACCCGCACCCTTTCTATCCGGCGCTGGTCGGCGCTTTCCACCACGAAGCGAAACCCCTGCCACTCCACGCTTTCCCCCACGCCGGGGATGCGGCCGAACTGCTCGTAGAGGAAGCCGGAAAGGGTGTCGTACTCTCCTTCGGGAAGCTCCACTCCCAAGACCTCGGAAACCTCGTCCACGGGGGTCTGGGCCTGGATGGAAAAGGAGCCGTCGGGAAGCCTGCGAATGGCCAGGTCCTCCGGCTCGTCGGTCTCGTCGTAGATCTCCCCCACGATCTCCTCCATCACGTCCTCCAAGGTGACCAGGCCCGCCGTGCCCCCGAACTCGTCCACCACGATGGCCATGTGCACCTTCCGCCGGCGTAGCTCCCTTAGGAGGGACCAGGCGTCCATGTTCTCGGGCACGAAGTAAGGGGGGTGGGCGATGGAGGCCACGGTGCGCCCTTTAAGATCCTCCTCGCAGTAGTAGTCCAGGAGGTCCTGGGCGTAGGCCACCCCCACAATGTGGTCCACGCTTTCCTTGTAGACGGGAACCCGGCTGTAGCGGTGCTCCCGGAAGAGGTGGAGGAACTCCTCCAGGCTGGCCTCCGCCTCAATGGCCACCATCTCCACCCGGGGGGTCATGATCTCCCGCACCGGGGTTTCCTCCAGCTCCAGGATGGAGTGGATCATCTCCTCCTCTTGGGCCTCTATGATTCCGGACTCCTCCGCCCCCGCCAGGATGAGCTTGAGCTCTCGCTCGGACACCAGGGGGGTATCCCGGGGCTCCAGGCCCAGCACCCTGAGCAGGAAAACGGAAACCAGGCTGAAGAAGCGGCCCACCGGATAAAGCAGGATGGAAAAGAGATAGATGGGCCAGGCAGCTACCCGGGCCAAGGGTACGGCGTGGTGAACAGCGATGGACTTGGGGGTGATCTCCCCGAAAAACAGGATGAGAAAGGTCATGAGCCCCGTGGCCAGGCCCACGCCGGCCGAGCCGAAGGCCCGGGTGGCCAGGTCCGTCACCAAAGCGGTGGCGGCGATGTTCACCAGGTTGTTGCCCACCAGGATGGTGGTGAGGAAACGGGTGATGTCCTGGGAGAGAAGCCGGAAGGGCCCCCCCTGGGTTTCCGCCAGCTCCCGCACCTTCCAGGGATATAGGGTGGTGAAGGCCGTTTCGCTGGCGGAGAAGAAGGCGGAAAGGGCCAAGAGAAGGACCAAAAGAAAGAGGTCCCCAGGGCTTGGGGCTTGGGACTGGGCCAGGGCTAGGGAACCGAAGGGCAGGAAGAAGAACCACCGACTGGGAGGTCTGTCCATATCACCTTTCGCCATTCTACACCATGGGGCCATGTGGGGCACGCCCTTGTTTTTCCTTGATTTGCATGTATAGTTGAAGAGTATGAAGGGTCCCCCTGCTCCCCTGGTGGAGGAGCTCTCGCGGCTAGGGTATGCCTTGATGCGCCTTCTCCTCGCCCGGGCCAAGGAAACCTTTGCCCAAGAAGGCCTCTCCCTCCTCCAGGCGGAGGTACTCCGCCTGGTGAAGGAGGGGATCCAGCTTCCCTCCCGCCTGGCGGAACACCTCGAGGTCCTTCCCTCCCAGGTTTCCCACCTCCTTGCCTCCTTGGAGGAAGCCGGCCTCCTGAGGCGCCAGCCCGACCCCGAGGACCGCCGCAGGGTGCTCCTGCGCCTCACCCCCAAGGGAGAGGCCGTGCACAAGCGCCTACAGGAAGCCTGGCTTCAGGCCTACGGGCAGCACCTGGCCCGGCTCAGCCCAAAGGAGCTCCTCCTTTTCCGCGACCTCCTGCGCAAGCTCACGGAGGTGGAAGGTGGCTAAAGCCCTCGCCCTCCTCCTCTTTCTCCTCCCCGCATTGGCCCAGGGGGCGCTGAGTCCCCTCAAGGACCACCCCCTGGCCCGGCAGGCCCAGGCCCTCTTGCAGGCTGCCGCCAAGGCCCTCGAGGCCCAGGCTTCCCCCTTAGCCCTCAATGTGCAGGGAAACTACGCCCGCTTGGGATACGAGTGCACTCCTCCCTCCCTCTGCCAAAGCCTGCCCGCCACAGGGGGAAGCCTCACCCTGGCCCTGGTCCTTACTCCATTCCCCTTCGGGGACGTGCAGGACAGCCTGGAACGGGCCCGGATCGCCTACCGAAGAGCGGAACTCGGCTACCGCAAGGTCCTTACTGCCCTGCAAACCCAGGCGGTGGCCGCATACGGACGCTACCAGCTGGCCCTCTTGGGGGAAAAGCTGGCCCAAAAGGAAGTAGAACTGGCCCAGGCAGCCCTGGAGGCAGCTCGGAAACGCCAGGCCAACCCCAAGGAGCTCAGGGAGGCGGAACTTGCCCTGAAGGAAGCGGAAAACCGCCTCCTGGAGGCCCAGAGGAACGTGGAACTGGCCAGGAAGGGAGCGGAGGGGCTGGTAGACCTCACCAAGCCCCTTCCCGAGATCCCCCCACCCCAAGGCACCACGCCCCTCTCCCTGGAGGAAGCCCGCCTGAGCCTGGAGGAAGCCAGGATCGCCCACATGAGCGCCCTCCGCACCCTCTTCCCCGAGGTCAAGGCCAGCTACCTCCTCTACCCGAGCGGGAACGACACCCTGGCCCTGAGCCTTTCCAGCCGGACCCTGCAACCCACCCTGGCCTACACCCGGCAGGATCCCGCGCAAAGGCCCACCAGCCTACCCGGAGGGGGTAGCTACCGCACCCTGGAGGAAATGAGGCTCTCCTTTTCCCTCACCCTCTCCCCGGGTCTTTTCGCCGCCCTGGAGGCCGCAGAGGCCCAGGTGCGGGGGGCGGAGGAAGCCCTAAAGGCAGCCGAAAGACAAGCCCGGCTTCAGGAAGAGACCCTGAATAACTCCCTGAAAACCCTGAGGACGTCCCTGGAGCTAGCCCGCCTCCGCCTCGAGGCCCAGGAAAGGACCCTGGCGGAAACGAAAAAGCGCCTGGAACTGGGCCTGGAAAGCCCCCTGGCCCTGTTGCAGGCGGAGCTTTCCCTTGCCCAGGCGGAACTGGCCCTGGCCCAGGCGGAAAGCGACCTGAGAACCAAGTGGATGGAGCTTTACCAGTTCTACGGCGAACTCCTACCGGAGGTGACCCCATGAGAAAAAACGCCCTAGCCTTACTCGTGCTTCTGGCTCCTGGCTTAGCCCAGCCCCTCCCCGAGGCCCTGAAAAAGGCACCGGAGGTGGCGGCGGTGGTCACGGCCCGCTTGGACTACCAAACCAAGCAAAAAGACCTCGCCCGCACCCTCCAGGACCCCTTGCGCACGGCCTTGGCCGAGTTGCAAGCGCGCCAGGCCAGGGATCTGGCCGAGGCCAGGTTCAAACGGGCCCTGGCCCAGACGGAAAGCGAGATCGTTTCCGCCTACACCCAGGCCTATGAAGCCCTCCTGCAGGTGGATCTGGCGGAAAAGGCGGTGGAGGTGGCCGAGCTGGGACTCAAGGCCACGGAGATCCGCCTCAAGGGAGGCGGGGCCACCAGCCTGGACCTCCTGGAGGCGCAAAACCGGCTTCTGGAGGCCAGGAAGAACCTGGAGCTGGCCCAAAGGGGACGGGATACCGCCCTGGCCGCCTTGGCGAACCTGGTGGGGGATTGGAAGCCGGAAGGCGTCAAGGAGCTGCCAGCCCTCCCCGAGGAGAAGCTGGTGGAAACCCTTCTTCAGGAGCACACCGACCTCCTGCAGCTGAAGCAGTCCCTGGCCCTTCTCCGCTTCCAGCGGGGTCTCTTGGACGAAAGCTTCGTCCCAAGGAAGGAGATCGAGGCCCTGGAGGACCAGATCCAAACCCTCGAGGCCAACCTGGCCAACCTGGAGCGCTCCCTAAGGCTGGGCCTGGAGGCCAGGTACCGCCAGCTATCCCCCCTCCTGCAAGGGGTGAAAACGGCGGAGGAAGCTTACCGGGCAGCCCAGGAGCGCTACCGCGCCGAGGAGAAGCGCTTCCAGGCCGGCCTCACCAGCCGGTTAGGCCTTCTACAACAGGAACTCGCCCTCAAGCAGGCGGCGCTTTCCCTGGAGCAGGCCAAGCACGCCTACCTGAAGGCTTACTACAGCCTTCTGGCGAGCCGCTAAGGAGGAAACCATGCGCCCGATGGCAAGCCTTGCCCTAAGCCTCATCCTCCTCAGCGCCTGCACCCCCAAGGAGGCCAAAGCCCCCGAGGCCCCTCCCACCCCTACCCTGGCCACGGAGGTGCGCACCGTGCGGGCCCAGTCTGGAATCCTCGAGCGGGAGGTGCGGGCCTCCGCCACCTTGCAGGCGGAAAAGGAGAGCCTGGTGGCAGCAGGCGCCTCCGGCCGGGTCCTGCGAACCCTTCCCGCCGGCACCCGGGTGCAGTCGGGGGAAGGCGTGGTCCACCTGGACCCAGCTCCCTTCCAGGAGGCCTTAGAGGCCGCCAGGCTTAACCTAAAACAAGCCGAGGCCAACCTGGAGCGCGCCCGAAACCAGCTTGCGGGAAACCGGGCCACCCTCAAGGCCCAGCTCCAGGCGGCAGAAGCCCAGCTTCAGGCGGCCAAGAAGCGCTACGAGGAAGGCCAGGCCTTGCTTTCGGCGGGGGCCTTGGCCCCATTGGACCTCAAGGCCCTCGAGGCCCAGTACCGCCAAGCGGAAAGCAACTACCAGAACGCCCTCGAGGCCCTATCCCGCCTGGAGCGAAGAGAGGACCTCCGGCTTCTTGAGCTTCAGGTGGAGGCCGCCCGGCTCCAGGTGCGCCAGGCGGAAAGGAACCTCAAGGAAAACACGGTGCGGGCCCCCTTCGCCGGGGAGGTGGTGGAGGTCTTCGTAAGGGAAGGGGAGTTCGTGGGAACGGGAAACCGGGCCTTCCGGTTGGCCACCACGGACCGCCTTTTGGCCAAGGTCTACCTCCCTCCCGACCAAGCCAGCGCCCTCACTCCAGAAACACCCTTCCTCCTCAGGCAAAACGGGCGGGAGGTACGGGCACGCCTCCTGCGCAAGACGGACCTCCCGGGGCAGACCCGCCTGGTGGAGGTGGTCCTGAAGCCGGAAGACACCCTGCTCCCGGGTCCCGCCGAGGTGCGCTACCGGGTGAAGCTGGCCGAAGGCTTCCTCATCCCCGCAACGAGCCTCCAGGTCCAGGAGGGGGAAACCCTGGTCTACCAGGTGAAGGAGGGGAAGGCGAGAAAAACCCCCGTGCGCCTTCTCGCCCAAGAAGGCGGACAAGCGGCGGTGGAGGGCCTTGACGAGGGTGCCGAGGTCATCCATCCCGTGCCCGTGGGCCTCAAGGATGGGGATCCCGTGGAGGTGGTTCGGTGAGGACCAACCCCCTGGTGGCCTTCTTCGTGGAGCGGTTCGTCTTCGCCACCGCCATCTTCGTGGGCCTGGTCCTGGTGGGTCTGCTCCTGGGCCTTGGACTTGGGGTGGAGCTCCTGCCCCGCTTCAGCGTGCCCGTGGTGGCGGTTTCCACCAGCTACCCCGGGGCCGGTCCCGAGGAGGTGGCGGAGCAAGTATCCAAACCCCTCGAGGACGCCCTTTCCACCCTAAGCGGGGTGGACACCATCGGAAGCAGCTCCACCGAGGGCTTCAGCCTGGTCTTTGTCCAGTTCCAGCAAGGGGTGGACGTGGACCGGGTAGCGGTGGAGGTGAGCCAGAAGGTGGCCGCCGCCCGGGCCCTGCTTCCCAAGGATGCCTCGCCCCCCGTGGTGCAGAAGTTTGACCCCTCGGCAAGCCCCATCCTCTACGTGGCCCTGGAGGCGCCCGGGGAGGATCTCTCCCAGGTGTTGCGCTACGCCGAGCGAACCCTAAAGCCCCGCCTCCAGCTGGTGCCGGGGGTGGCGGACATCCGCCTCACCGGGGCGCCCAAGCGGGCCATCCGGGTCTACCTGGACCCAGGTCGCCTCGAGGCCTTAGGGGTAGCCCCCGGCCAGGTGGTGCAGGCGCTTTCCACCTCGGCCCTGAACCTGCCCTTGGGAAGCCTCACCGAGGGGGAAAAGCGCCTGGTCTACACCCTGCGCAACACCCCTGCCACCGCCGAGGAGGTGGCTTATTTGGTCCTGGATCCCTCCCGGGGCCTCAGGATCCGCGACGTGGCCCGGGTGGAGGAACGGGCGGAGGAGCCCAGCACCCTAAACCGCCTGAACGGCCGCCCCGCCGTCCTCCTGGCGGTGGTGAAGACCCCCGACTCCAACGCCGTGGCCGTGGCGGACGGGGTCAAAAAGACCCTAGCGGAAACCAAACTCCCCGCAGGCTACCGGGCGGAGATCGCCCTGGACTCCACCCGCTTTATCCGGGCCGCCGTTTTGGACACGGTGCGGGAGGCCTTCCTGGCTGCCTTGGCGGTGTCCTTGGTGGTGCTGGTCTTCTTGGGGAAGCTGAACTCCGTCTTCTCCGTGATCCTGGCCATCCCCATCACCCTCTCCGGAGCCATCCTCCTCTTCGGCCTTCTGGGCTTCACCTACAACCTGATCAGCCTCCTCGCCCTCACCGTGGCGGTGGGCATCGTGGTGGACGACTCCATCGTGGTGGCGGAGAACATCGACCGCTACCGGCGCATGGGGTACGGCCTCAAGGAAGCGGTGCTGAAGGGAGCCAGCGAGGTTTCCGTGGCGGTGGCCGCCGCCACCCTGAGCCTTCTCGCGGTATTCCTCCCCATCAGCTTCCTCCCGGGCATCATCGGCCAGATCTTCCAGCAGTTCGGCCTTGGGATGGCCGCCGCCATCGCCGTGAGCTGGCTGGAGGCCCTCCTCTTCCTCACCGTGCGCCTGGCCTACTTCCCGGACCCCGAGCCCCCAAGCCCCAAGGAAGCCCTCCTGGCCCTACGCCTCCTGCCCCAGGACCTCCGCTTCGCTTACCGAAGGGGCTTCCGCACCCCAGTGGGCCTTCTCCTCGGAGCCCTGGCCGCCTTCCTCCTCTACCGGCAGGGGCCCCTTTGGCTTCTCCTCCTTCCCCTGTACCCCGCCCTCCTCGGCCTCGGGCGCTACCTGGGCCGCTTTTTCCTGGACCTGGCGGGAGCCCTCACCCACCTCCTCCACGCCAGCTCCGAGGCCTTGATGCACCGCCTCACCGAGGCCTACGCCCGAAGCCTTGGCCAGGTCCTAAGGCGGCCTTGGGTGGTCCTGGGCCTCGCCACCCTGGCCTTCCTCTCCCTCTTCCCCATCCTGCCCAGGATCCCCTTCAACTTCACCCCCCGCTCCGACACCGGGGTCCTCACCGCCACCTTGCTCCTGCCCAAGGACACCCCCCTGGCGGTCTCCGACCGGGCGGCAAGGGCCCTCGAGGCCTACTTCCTCTCCCACCCGGCGGTGAAGCGGGTGGTCACCACCGTGGGGGCCAGCGCCACCGGCGGGGCCCAGGTGGGGGACCCCAGCCGGGTGCAGCTCCAGATCGTCCTGAAACCCAAGAACGAGCGCCAGGACATCTTCACCCTCACCGAGGTCTTCAACCGCCAAGGACGGGAGGCCCTTAAGGACTTCCCTGGGGCCGACCTGCGGGTCCTGGCCCAGACCGGCCCTGAGGCCGGGGATGCGGACCTGCAGTTTTTCGTCACCAGCCCCGACCGGGCCCTTTTGGAGGAGCGGGTGAGGGAGATCACCCAGCTGATTGCGGAAAAACCCTATGTCCTCAACGTGAAGAACACCCTCGAGGCCACCCAGCGGGAACGGGTCTTCGTGCCGGATCCTGCCCGGCTTTCCGGCACCGGCCTCACCCCCCTCGACGTGGCCCAGACCCTGCGCCTTTACCTCTCGGGCAGCCAGGCGGCCACCGCCAGGAGGGGCGGCGAGGAACTGGCCATCGTGGTCCAGGTGGATCCCCTACGCCTCGGGGGCGAGTCCGACCTCCTCTCCCTGCCCATCTACGCCCCTGCCCAGGGAGCCTTCCTGCCCCTGGGAAGCCTGGGGCGGTTCGTGGAGCGGCCGGGGCCCACCCTGATCTCGAGGCGCAACCAAGCCTACGCCGCCGGCATCAACATCAACCTGAAGCGGGATGCCCCCGGGACCTTCCAGATCCAAAGGGAGCTGGAGGCGGAGCTCCAGTCCAACGGGCTCCTGGGCGATGGGGTGGAGCTTCTGGCCACGGGCCTGGGTAGCTTCACTGGGGAACTGGCCCGGCTGGCCCCCCTGGCCTTCGCCCTGGCCCTGGTGCTCAACTACCTGGTCATCGCCAGCCAGTTCAACGCCTGGCGCTACCCCCTTTACCTCCTCCTCCCCGTTCCCTTAGCCTTGGTGGGGGCCTTCTGGCTCACCTACCTTTTGGGAACCGGCCTGGACGTGATCAGCGTGCTGGGGGTGGTGATGCTCATTGGTCTGGTCACCAAAAACGCCATCCTCCTCCTGGACTTCGCCGTAAGGCGTATGCGGGAAAAGCCCTTAAGGGAAGCCCTGGTGGAGGCGGCCCGGCTCCGCTTAAGGCCGATCCTCATGACCACCCTCACCGTGCTCATCATCAGCCTGCCCCTGCTCCTGGGCACCGGGGAAGGGGCGGAGTACCGCAGGCCTCTAGGGGTGATCATCCTGGGGGGGCTTCTTTCCTCTACCCTCCTCACCCTCTTCGTGGTGCCCGCGGCCTTCTACGCCTTTGAAGGGCGAAGGGCCCAGGAAGCGATCCTGAGGTGATCCATGAGCGCCAAAAAGCTCCTTCTCCTCTTTCTGGTGGCGGCCTTCCTCATCGCCCTGGCCGTGGTTGGGGTGGCCCACTACTTCCTCAGGCCCTTAAAGGCGGAGGCCGTGGCCCAGGAAGCTTTGAAGCAAGCTGGCCTCGAGGTGCGGGAGGCTTCTTACGGCCTAGAGCTCATCCCCAAAGCCCCCAAGGCCCTTTTGGCCTTCTACCCTGGGGCCCGGGTGGAGCCCTTGGCCTACGCCCCGGTCCTGGCCCCGGTGGCGGAGGCGGGGTACCTGGTGGTCCTTTTGAAGGTTCCCTCGGGCATCGCCCTCCTGGGAAAGGAAAGGGCCCTGGAGGCCCACCGGGCCCATTCCGGGCTCCCTTGGGTGGGGGGCGGGCACAGCCTAGGCGGGGTGGCGGCGGCAGAGCTGGCCGCCTCGGAAGGGCTTCCCCTCATCCTCTTCGCCAGCTACCCGGAAAAGGATCTTTCCCAGGAAAACCTTCCCGTCCTGGCCCTTTTCGGCACGGAAGACGGCCTCCTCCCCCCGGAAAAAGCCCGGGAGAAGGCCCGGCTCCTTCCCAAAAACGCCCGGGTGGTCTTCGTGGAAGGGCTGAACCATGCGGGCTTTGGCGCCTACGGCCCCCAGAAGGGGGACCGGCCCGCCCGAAGGCCCCGGGAAGCCCTATGGCGGGAGATCCAGGAGGAGGTCCTGCTTTTCTTGGAGGGCCTGGGCCTGGACGCCCCTCCCCCGCCCCAGGCCCACCGCTGAGGGCCAAGGTGGTATAGTGGAAAAAGCCGGGGCGGGCGCCCCCCCTCGGAACACTTCCCCCCAAAACCCACACCCGTCCGAAACCCTGGCTTTGGCGCCCGGGTACCGGGGTTTGCGACCCGCTGGGTGTGGTTTGGAAAGGGGGAAGGGAAAGGAGCAACCATGAAGGATAGCTTCCAAACCCTTAAGACCCTTAACACCCCAAGCGGCACCTACGCCTACTTTGACCTCACGGAACTGGAAAGGAAAGGGATTGCCGAGGTAAGCCGCCTTCCCTTCTCCATCCGCATCATGCTGGAAAGCCTCCTCAGAAACGAGGACGGCTACCAGGTAACCCGTGAGGACATCGAGGCCCTGGCCCGCTGGACCCCTGAGCCGGGGGAGATCAACGTGCCCCTGAAGCTGGCCCGGGTCATCCTCCAGGACTTCACCGGGGTACCGGCGGTGGTGGACCTGGCCGCCATGCGGGATGCCGTGGCCGAGCGGGGCGGGGACCCCAAGCGCATTAACCCCGTGGTGCCCGCCGACCTGGTCATCGACCACTCCGTGCAGGTGGACGCCTTCGGCACCGCGTACGCCTTCTTCTACAACGTGGAGAAGGAATACGAGCGGAACCGGGAGCGCTACCTGCTCCTCAAGTGGGCCCAGGGAGCCCTGGAAAACTTCCGGGTGGTGCCCCCCGGCACCGGCATCGTCCACCAGGTGAACCTGGAGTACCTGGCCAAGGTGGTGATGACCAAGGAGGAAGGGGGCCTCACCTTAGCCTTCCCCGACAGCCTGGTGGGCACCGACAGCCACACCACCATGGTGAACAGCCTCGGGGTTCTGGGCTGGGGCGTGGGGGGCATCGAGGCCGAGGCGGTGATGCTGGGCCAGCCCTACTACATGCTGGCCCCCAAGGTGGTGGGCTTCAAGCTCTACGGGGAGCTTCCCGAGGGAGCCACCGCCACTGACCTGGTCCTGACCATCACCGAGATCCTCCGCAAGCACGGGGTGGTGGGCAAGTTCGTGGAGTTCTATGGGCCTGGGGTGGCCAAGCTTTCCCTGGCGGACCGGGCCACCATCGCCAACATGGCCCCCGAGTACGGGGCCACCATGGGCTTCTTCCCGGTGGACGAGGAAACCCTAAACTACCTGAGGCTCACGGGCCGCCCGGAGGAGCTCATCGCGTTGGTGGAGGCCTACACCAAGGCCAACGGGCTTTTCCGCACGCCTGAGGCGGAGGAACGGGTGCGCTACTCCGAGTACCTGGAGCTGGACCTCTCCACGGTGGAACCCTCCCTGGCCGGCCCCAAGCGGCCCCAGGATCGGGTGGCCCTCAAGGAGGTAAAGCAGAGCTTCCTGGCCCACCTCACCAAGCCCGTGAAGGAAAGGGGCTTCGGGCTCACCCCGGACCAGCTGAACAAGAAGGTGCTGGTGAAGCGCCAGGACGAGGAGTTTGAGCTCACCCACGGCTCCGTGGTCATCGCCGCCATCACCAGCTGCACCAACACCTCCAACCCCACGGTGATGCTGGGAGCCGGGCTTTTGGCCAAGAAGGCGGTGGAAGCGGGCCTGGACACCAAGCCCTGGGTGAAGAGCTCCTTGGCCCCGGGTTCCAAGGTGGTCACCGACTACCTGGAGGCCAGCGGGCTCCTTCCCTTCCTCGAGGCCCTGCGCTTCCACGTGGTGGGCTACGGGTGCACCACCTGCATCGGCAACTCCGGCCCCCTGCCCGAGGACATCGCCAAGGCGGTGGAGGAGGGGAACCTGGTGGTGGCCGCCGTCCTCTCCGGCAACCGCAACTTTGAAGGGCGCATCAACCCCCACGTGAAGGCCAACTACCTGGCGAGCCCCATGCTGGTGGTGGCCTACGCCCTGGCGGGCCGCATGGACATCGACTTCACCACGGAGCCCCTGGGCTATGACCCCAACGGCAAGCCTGTCTACCTCAAGGACATCTGGCCCTCCATGGAGGAGATCCGGGAAGCCATGGCCAAGACCCTGGACCCCGAGCTCTTCAAGAAGGAGTACGCCCGGGTCTTCCAGGGGGACGAGCGCTGGCAGGCCCTGCCCGCCCCCACGGGGGAACTCTTCGGCTGGGATCCCGAGAGCACCTACATCCAGAAGCCTCCCTTCTTCCAGAACTTGGGCCAGCACCAGGTGGGGGACATCCGGGGAGCCCGGGTGCTCCTGGTCCTGGGGGATTCCGTGACCACCGACCACATCTCCCCCGCCGGGGCCATCCCGGTGAAAAGCCCGGCGGGCCAGTACCTGATCTCCAAGGGGGTCAAACCCGAGGACTTCAACTCCTACGGTTCCCGGCGCGGCAACCACGAGGTGATGATGCGGGGCACCTTCGCCAACATCCGCATCAAGAACCTGATGCTGGATGGGGTGGAGGGGGGCTACGCCAAGAAGCTTCCCGAGGGAGAGGTGGACTTCGTCTACCACGTGGCCATGCGTTACCAAGAGGAGGGCACCCCCCTTCTGGTCATCGCCGGCAAGGAGTACGGCACCGGCTCTAGCCGCGACTGGGCCGCCAAGGGTACCTTCCTTTTGGGCATCAAGGCGGTGCTGGCCGAAAGCTTTGAAAGGATCCACCGCTCCAACCTGGTGGGGATGGGGGTCCTGCCCCTGGAGTTCCTGCCGGGCGAGAACCGGGAAACCCTGGGCCTAACCGGCTACGAGGTCTACGACATCCTGGGCCTCGAGGACCTCACCCCCCGCAAGAAAGTGGAGGTGGTGGCCAGGAAGGAGGACGGCACGGAGGTTCGCTTCCAGGCCATCGCCCGCCTGGACACCCCGGTGGAGGTGGACTACTACAAGAATGGCGGCATCCTCCAGACCGTGCTCCTCAACATGCTGAAGGAGGCGAAGACCCAGTAGGGAAGCGCACAAGGCCCCGGGTCATGACCCGGGGCCTTTTTTCTACCCCTCTAGGAAGGTGCTAAAGCCCGGCCCCAATCTCCAGCTGGGGGTTGGGGCGGCTTCCCTCCGCTTCCGCCTCCCGGGCCTCGATCTTGCCCTTGATGCGCTTTAGCCGGAAGGTATCCTCCCGCTCCCGCTGCTCCAGAACCTGCTGGATGAATCGGATCTGGGATCGGATCCCGGGGATCACCACCTGCTCCAGGGCGTTCACCCGTCGGGTGGTCTTCTTGATCTCCTCCCCGATCTTCTTCAGGCGGGTTTCCGTGTTGGCCACCTGGATCAAGGCCTCGGCGTATCGGCGGAAGGCTCGGGCGGCTTCCAGGGTGTAGGCCGGGGTGCCCACCGGGGAGAGCAAGGCCCCATCGGGGAAGGTGGCCTTGAGCCTCGGCACCTTGCTTCCCCAGACGTTTTCCACCTCCGCCTCCACCTCCTCGAGGGGCCTCACCCCCAAGGCGGCGGCGGAAACACTCTCCGGCCCGTCAAAGGCCTGGGCGAGAAGCAAGGCCCCATAGGCTTCCTGCGCCGCCTGGTTCAGGGCCTTGCGGGCCTCCAAGGCCTCCCTTACCAGGCCGAAGAACTCCGCCACCAAGGCATCCCGCTTCTTCTTGAGGAGGTCCACCCCCTTCTGCGCCAGGCGCATCTGGCCGCGCCGTTGCAGAAGGTTCATGCGGGTGGGGCTTACCTGGCTCATCTAACCTCCTTAGTCCAGGGCTTGGGGAGCACCCCAGATCTCTTCCAGCTTCTGCCCGTAGTACTTGCCGATATGGTCCTTGGAAATCCGCTTGAGCTCCCCCTGGGGCAGCATGGAAAGAAGCGCCCAGGCGATCTGCAGGCTCTCCTCAATGGAGCGGTTCTGCTGGCCCTGGTTGATGAAGTGCTTCTCAAAGGCGTCGGCGAACTGCAAGTAGCGGCGGTCGTTCTCGGTGAGGGCGTCCTCGCCGATGATGGCCACCAGCTTGCGGATGTCCACCCCGTTGGCGTAGGCGGAGTAGAGCTGGTCGGAAACCTGCTTGTGGTCCTCCCGGGTCTTGCCCTTGCCCACGCCGTTGTTCATGAGCCGGGAAAGGGAGGGCAGGGGGTCGATGGGCGGGTAGATGCCCTTGCGGTGGAGCTCCCGGGAAAGCTGGATCTGCCCCTCGGTGATGTAGCCGGTGAGGTCGGGAATGGGGTGGGTGCGGTCGTCGTCGGGCATGGAGAGGATGGGAATCTGGGTCACGGAGCCCTTCTTGCCCACCACCACCCCGGCTCGCTCGTAGATGGTGGCCAGGTCCGTGTACATGTAGCCCGGGTAACCGCGCCGGCCCGGGATCTCCTCGCGGCTCGCCCCGATCTCCCGCAGGGCCTCGCAGTAGTTGGTCATGTCCGTGAGGATGACCAGCACGTGGTAGTCGTGCTCAAAGGCCAGGTACTCGGCCACGGTGAGGGCCATGCGGGGGGTGAGGATGCGCTCGATGGTGGGGTCGTCCGCCTTGTTCAGGAAGAGCACGGAGCGGCTTAAGGCCCCGGTGCGCTCGAACTCCTGGATGAAGTAGGAGAGCTCCCGCTGGGTGATGCCCATGGCGGCGAAGACCACGGCGAAGGGCTCCTCCTTCTCCCCTTCCCCCGAGAGGTCGGGGCGCACCGTGGCCTGACGAGCGATCTGGGCCGCAATCTCGTTGGCGGGAAGGCCCGAGCCCGAGAAGATGGGAAGCTTCTGTCCCCTCACCAGGGTGTTCATCACGTCGATGGTGGAGATCCCCGTCTGGATGAACTCCTCAGGCTTCCTGCGGGCCACGGGGTTCAGGGGAAGGCCCACGATGGGAAGCCGCTTCTCCGGGGTGATGGGGGGCAGGCCGTCGATGGGCTTGCCGATCCCGTTGAAGCGCCGGCCCAGCATCTCCTTGGAAACCCCGAGCCGGGCCACATCCTCCACCAGGCTCACGCTGGTGGTGGCCAGATCCAGCCCCGTGGTCTCCTCAAACACCTGGATGACCGCATACTCCTCGGAAACCTCGATCACCTGGCCGCCGCGCACCCGGCCCGTGCCGTCCTTGATGTCCACGATGGCGCCGTAGGCCAGGTCCTTGGCGTTCTCCACGAAGAGGAGAGGTCCCGAGATGTAGGTGATGCCCGTGTATTCCTTCTTAAGAAGATCCATCCTTCCCTCCCCTAGGCCAAGGCCTTGAAGGCTCCCTCGATCTCCCGCATGGCTTCCTCAAAGTAACGGGGGAAGTCCTGCTCGCTCACGTAGCGGGCCCGGCCGATGCGCTCGATCACCGGGAGCTGCAGGATCTCGTCCACGGTAACCCCCCGCCGGATGGCCGCCTCAGCCTCCTTGTAGAGGCTCAGGATCATCTTCATGATGCCGTAGGCCTTCTGCATGGAGCAGTAGGCGTCGATCTCGTGGAAGGCGTTCTGCTGCAGGAAATCCTCGCGGATGATCCGCCCCACCTCGATGACCAGGCGCTCGGCATCCTGGAGGGCGTCGGGACCCACCAACTGCACGATCTCCTGCAGGCCCGCTTCCCTCTGCAGGAGCTCGGAGATGGCGTCGCGAAGCTCAGGGTAGTCGGGGGCCACGTGCTCCCGATACCAGGGGTCCAGGGCCGGGGTGAAGAGGGAGTAGGACCCGTTCCAGTTGATGGCCGGGAAGTGGCGCCGGAAGGCCAAGGAGGCATCCAGCCGCCAGAAGGCCCCCACGATGCGCAGGGTGGACTGGGTGACGGGCTCGGACATGTCGCCGCCAGGAGGGGAAACTGCCCCCACGATGGTGATGGCTCCCTCCTCGCCCCCCAGGGTGACCACCTTGCCGGAGCGCTCGTAGAAGGCGGCCAGACGGGCAGCCAGGTAAGGAGGGTAACCCTCTTCCGCGGGCATCTCCTCGAGGCGGCTGGAAATCTCCCGCAGGGCCTCGGCCCAGCGGCTGGTGGAGTCCGCCATGAGGGCCACGGAGAAGCCCTGGTCGCGGAAGTACTCGGCGATGGTGACGCCCACGTAAATGCTGGCCTCGCGGGCGGCCACGGGCATGTTGGAGGTGTTAGCGATGAGCACCGTGCGGTGCATCAAAGGCCCTCCGGTCTTGGGGTCGGTGAGCTCGGGGAACTCCACCAAGACGTCGGTCATCTCGTTCCCCCGCTCCCCGCAACCCACATAGACCACCACGTCGGCGTTGGACCACTTGGCCAGGGCCTGCTGGGTCACGGTCTTGCCGCTACCAAAGGGCCCGGGGATGGCTGCGGTGCCCCCCATGGCCACGGGGAAGAGGACATCCAGGATGCGCATCCCCGTGAGGAAGGGGGTGTTGGGGTCCAGCTTGCGCTGGACGGGGCGGGCCCGACGCACCGGCCAGGTGTGGTACATCTTGAGCTCGGTGCCGTCCTCCAGGACCACCACCGGTTCCTCCACCGTGTACTCCCCGGCGGGCTTCACCTCCTTGACCCGGCCCTTCACATCCGGGGGCACCAGGATCTTGTGGGTGAAGTTGAACTCCGGCACGGTGCCCAGGACCATGCCCCCCTTCACCTCATCCCCCGGCTTGACCTTTGGGGTCCAGGCCCACTTCTTCTCCCGGTCTAGGGGATGCACCACCACCCCCCGGGTGATGTAGATCCCGGTCCGTTCCTGGATGCGCTCCAGAGGGCGCTGGATGCCGTCGTAGATGCCATTCAGCATCCCGGGGCCGAGCTCCACCGCCAAAGGAAGGCCCGTGGACACCACGGGTTCCCCCACCTTGAGGCCCGAGGTATCCTCGTAAACCTGGACGAAGGCGGTATCCCCGTCCAGGCGGATGATCTCCCCCACCAGGCCCTCGTGGCCCACCTTGCAGATGTCGTACATGCGGGCTCCGGTCATGCCCTTGGCAATCACCGCCGGGCCCGCAATCTTCTGGATCACGCCCTGGATCATCGTCCCTCCATTCTACAGCTTGATGTCAAAGCCTATGGTCCTCTTGACCAGCTCCCGCATGTACCCCTCCACATCGGGGTTCTGGAAGGCTTCCTTCAACCCGGCTATGGGCAGGAGCACGGGAAGGTCCTTGCCCCGCATGAGCCGCTCCACCGCCTTTTCCGGCTCCGGCAAAAGCCCCTGGTCCACGGCCACCAGGGCGTACCCCCCGGCCTGGACCAGGTTTTCCAGCCGGGCCCGGGCCTCCTCTGCCGAGGTGGCGGCGTAGGCCTCGAGGCCCGCCAGCCTAAACCCCTGCGCCGCCTCGGGGTCGGCGATCACGGCGATCCTCATGAGCAGACCACCTCCTCCTCCACCTGGGCCCGGGGAAGCCCGAAGTAGGCCCGCCTGGCCAGGAGCCTAAGCCGCACGGCCTCCCACTCCCGCTCCTTCACATAGGCCAGCACCAATCCCACGCCCAGGGGGTCGGCGGCTCCCTTCCTGGCCTCCTTCAGGAGGAGGCACCTGAGCCGCCTTTCCAGGGTCTTGAGGTCCCGGGCGCCCGCTAAGGGGGCGAAGGGAGTGCCGGAGAGTTCGTCCAAAACGGCGTAATCCCCCTCGAGGAGCCGGGCGAAGCGGACCCTGTCCACGAACCGCCCACCCCGTATGAAGACGGTTTCCACCGGCACATCCTGCCCCTGGAGCTTGAAGGCGGTGCGCAGGTTCTCCGCATCCACCTCGAGGGCTAGGTAATCCCTCAAGGCCGTCTCCTCCAGGGCCTTAGAAGCCTTGGCCACCCCTTCAAAGAAGCGCTTGGCCAAAAGGGCCTCGATGCGCGCCAGATCCTGGGTTTCCCGGAGCACCGACCTTAAGGCCCGGGCCAGGGGATGGCCGGGCACGGAAAGCACCTGGGCCATCCCCGCCGCATCCTGGGCCTCGTAGGCCTGCCGCCAAAGGGCTTCCTTTAAGGTACCCGGGAGAAGCACCACCTCCTCAAAGGGCTTCCCCGTGGCCTTGGCCCGGAGAACGGCCTGGAGGTTGGTGAGATCGTTCCTGAGGAGGAGAAGCCGCACCGCCTCCCGAGCCTCCCCCGTGACCAACCCCGCCAGGTCCCCCACCAACCGGGCCTGGGTGAGGGCAATGGCCCGGTCCACCTCAGGAAGGCCCTGGCCGGCCAGGTCCTGGCCGTAGACGCTCTCGGAAAGCAGGCGCAGGAAATCGGGATAGGAAAGGTCCAAGGCCTCCTGGAAGAAGCTCTCCTTGAGGAGGGTGCTCCTCCTGGCCCGCACCCGGGCGTTTAGGTAGCCGAAGTCGTCCGCCATGTCCTAGCCCCACACCACCTGGGCCACCTTGGAGGAAAGGGCATCCCAGGCCCGTTCCAGACGGCTTAACAGGGCGTTCTCCACCTGGGTCCTGCCCCCCTTGCCGATGGCCCTCACCCCAAGGCGCAAGGCAGGGTCGGCCCTAAGCTCCAGGCCCCGCTCCCGCGCCAGACCCTCGAGGTGCGGAAGATTGTCCGGATGGGAGGCCAGGGCCTCGGGCTCGCCCAAGGCCGCAAGGGCCTCCTCGGCCAGTTTCCGCAACACCTGAGGCCAGTCGGGGCTATCCGGCAAGGCCCTGAGCGCCTCCTCCACCTTGGCCTTCACCTGGGAGAGCACCTCCCCCTTGGCCTCGGTACGGGCTGTGGCCAGGAGGAGTTCCCCGGCGCTTTCTGCCCGGCGGATGGCGGCCTGCAGGCCGGCCTCGAGGGCCCGCTTTCTGGCGGAAAGCAACCCCTCCGCCTTGACCTTGGCCTCGGACCTCAAGGCCTCCGCCTTGGCCTTGGCCTCTTGCAGGACGGCCTGGATCTCCGCCTCCACCTCCTGGCTCAAAATGGCTTCCAGTTTGGACATCTGCCCTCCTTGGAAAAAGGCCCCACCCCACAAGGGGCAGGGCCCTCAAAACCCCTTACAGCTTGCCGTTCAGGATGAAGGCGATGAGAAGGCCGAAGATCACCAGCGTCTCGGGCAAGAGGAGGAAGATCAGGGCGGTACCGAAGTTGCTCCGGTCCTCGGCGATGGCCCCCACGCCCGCCGCACCGATGCGGGCCTGGGCCACACCGGTGCCCAAAGCCGCCAGGCCTACCGCCAGGCCCATCCCCACGGCGATAAGGCCTCGGTCCAAGCCCCCGGAGGCCGCCGCCTCCTCCGCCGCAAAAGCCAGAGCGCCGAAAACCGCCACCAGAACCGTAACCAGAAGCTTCTTCATCTCTTTCCCTCCCTAAAGCGTCTCGCGGACGCTCTTGAACGGCCGGTAAGGCCTGCCGTTCTCCTCGTAGAAACCGAACTTGGTGAAGAACTCCACCCAGATAAGACGGATGGGCTGGAGCATGTGGCCCAGGGTGGTGAGAAGCAGGATCAGGAGATGCAAAACCCCCGCCACCCCAATGCCCAGGAGCACGCCCAGAAGCCCGATCCGCTCCGCCAGGGCGAAGCCCACATCGGTGAGAAGACCCGCCAGGATACCCCCAGCAGCCCCCACCGCATAGATACGGATGTGGGAGAGGATGTGCCCCGCCTGGGTGAAGATCTCCGGGATCATGAGCCACATACGGCTCATGAGAACCGCAAGCAAGAACACGCCAAAGCCCAGGTACATGAGCCCGGAAAGCCACCCGGCCTGGAGGTTCCCCAGGTACCCCGCCGCCAGGGCCAGGATGCCCACCAAGCCTCCCAGGTACCCCACGCCCTCCCAGAAGTGGCCCATGTGGTGGTGCTTCAAACCCAGGTAGGCCCTCAAGGCCAGGCCCCAGAAGACCATGACCACCCCAAAGGCCACGGAAAGGAGGATGAGCTGGTTGGCGGTCTTGGCCGTGTCGATGCGGGGAATGAGGATGGGGATGAGACCCGGGTGCTCGGGGGTGCCAAACACCCCCAGGTGCTCCAGGAAGGTGCCGAAGAACTCCCCGTAGACGAAGCCCCAGACCACCGTCCAGAAGACCATCCAGTTAAGGATGTAGACCAGCTTCCCGATGACGGCGGGCTTGAGCCTCAGGGCGAAAAGGTCGATGACCAGAGGCTCATTCCGTTTCACGAACCCGGAAAGCCAGCGCCCGAGGAGCAGGAAAAGAAGGGCATACCCTATGTCCCCCACGATCATGCCAAACCAGAAGGGGAAGAAGAGGGGCACCACCGGGGTGGGGTCCAGGGAGCCGTACTTGGGGGTGTTGAGGAAGCTCACCAGAAGCTCGAAGGGCTTGACCCAAGGAGGGTTGTCCAGGGCCACGGGTACCCGATCCGCCTCGTGGTGCTCGTCCACCGGCTCAAAGGCGTAGATCACCTGGTCCTTGTGGCGGGCCAAGGCCTCCTCCACCCGGCCCTTGGCCTTCACCGGCACGTAGCCCAAAAGGGCGAAGCCGAACCGGCCCGAGGCCAGCTCCTCCAAGGCCTTAAGCCGGGCCGCCTCGTCCTTGGCCCTGGTCCAGAGGCTTTGCAGGGTAGAGGCTGCCTCCTGGGCCAGCCGGTAAAGGGCCTGGCGCACCTCGGAAAGCTCCTTGGGAGCAGCCTCGGCCCGCTCCTTCAACCGGCGGGTGGCCTCGCTTAGGGGAAGATCCCCGAAGTTGCCAGGGAGGCGGAGCTCCGCCACCCCGGCCCGGGAGAGGGCAGCCTTGGCCGCCTCGAGGTCCTTCCGGTGCACCACAAGAAGCCCGGCAACCCCTTTGGAGTAGGACTCGCTGGCCAGGATGAACCGGTCCTCCAGGGCCTTTTTCAAGGCCTCCTCCACCAGGGGAAGCTCCTTTTCCGTGATCAAAAAGGGCACCACCCGGAAGAGGGCGCTTCGGTCCAGTCCCTGGGCCATGCTGGCAAGCTTCTCCAAGGGTTCCAGGTAGGCCTGGGCCAGGGCAAGCTCCTCCTCCAGCTCCTGCTTCTGCCGGGCAAGGCCCTCAGCGTGGGCCTGGATGGGGGAAAGGGCCTTTTCCGCCGCCTCTAGCCCATCGGGGAAGGGCCTTGCGGGCTCCATCTCCCGGCCCAGGAGGGTGAGGGTATGCTCGGCTCCCGCCGCCACCCCCTCCCAGCGCCTGAGTTCCTCCCGCTCCTCCTGGGAAAGCCTGTACTCGGCAAGCTCCTCCACCCGGAGGGTTTCCAGGTGGACCACCCCCGCCTGCTGGAGGCTGTGGAGAAGCTCCTGGGCCTTGGCCTTGGGCCCGGCCAGGACCAGCTTCTCCATGGGGGCGATCACGGCAAAACCTCCTTAAGAACCAGGGCCACGGCCTCCTCCAACCGGGCCCCTGCTTTCTCCTTTACCGCCTTAGCCTCGGCCTCCGCCTGGGCCCGGTAGCGGGCCAGGATGGCCTCCGTTTCCTTGGCCTCCCGTTCCCGGTACTCGGCCTCCAGGGCCTTAGCCTTGGCCTCGGCCTCCTCCAGAAGGGCCCTGGCCTCCGCCTCGGCCTGCCCCACCAGGGCCTCGGCCTCCTTCTTGGCGGCCTCGAGGCGGGCCAGCAGCTCCCTTTCCTTTTCCGCCAGGCTCTTGATAAGTCCCAGGCCTCCCATCGCCCCTCCCTTCGTGAAAAGATGCGCAAACTGCGCCTGCCGGATAGGATACCGGCCTTTGGGGCAAACGTCAACCAACCCCGCTTAAGTATACTTAAGCGATGCGGATTCTCGTCAACGAAAAAGGAGCCCAGCGCCTACTGGCCCGGCACCTTTGGGTCTTTCGCCGCGATGTGATTTCGGGCCCCGAGGAGCCGGGCCTTTACCCCGTTTACTGGGGCAAGCGTTTTCTGGCCCTAGCCCTCTTCAACCCCACCAGCGACCTAAGCGTGCGGGCCTACCACTTCCGACCCGCAAGGGACCCGGCGGAGGCGCTTCTGGACAACCTGGACAAAGCCTTGGCCCGGCGCCTCCCCGCGCTGGAAAAGGAGCCCGAAGGAGGCTTCCGCCTGGCCCACGCCGAAGGGGATTTCCTGCCGGGTCTGGTGCTGGACTACTACGCCGGCCACCTGGTTCTGCAGACCACCGCCTACGCCTGGGAAGCCCTCTTGCCCCAGGTGGCCGAGAGGCTCAAACCCCTGGCCAAAAGCCTCCTGGCCAAAAACGATGCCAGGGTCCGGGAACTCGAGGGCCTCCCCCTTTACGTCCGGCCCCTCCTGGGCCAGGCCCCCGAACGGGTAGCGGTGAAGGAGGGCCGGATACGCTACCTGGTGGACCTCACGGGAGGCCAGAAGACCGGGGCCTACCTGGACCAGCGCGACAACCGGATCCTTATGGAACGCTTCCGTGGGGAAAGGGCCCTGGACGTGTTCAGCTATGCGGGTAGCTTCGGCCTCCACCTAGCCCTGGGCTTCAAGGAGGTGATCAGCGTGGACAGCTCCGGCGAGGCCCTGAGGCAGGCGGAGGAAAACGCCAGGCTGAATGGGCTTACCCTCAAGACGGTGGAAGCCAACGCCTTCGACCACCTGAGGGCCCTGGAAAAGGCAGGGGAGCGGTTTGACCTCATCGTGCTGGACCCACCCGCCTTTGCCAAGGGGAAAAAGGATCTGGAAAGGGCCTACAGGGCCTACAAGGAGGTGAACCTCCGGGCCATCAAGCTCCTCAAGGAAGGGGGCCTGCTGGCCACCAGCAGCTGCAGCCACCACCTGACCGAGCCCCTCTTCTACCAGATGCTCGCCGAGGCCGCAGAAGACGCCCACCGCAGCCTGAGGGTGGTGGAGAAACGAGGGCAGGGATGGGACCATCCCATCCTCCTCAACCACCCTGAAACCCACTACCTGAAGTTCGCCCTTTTAGAAGTTCTCTGATCCGGGCCGCCAGGGCCTCGGGATCGGGTACGGGAAGGGGTACTCCCTCCCCGTTCTCCAGGTGGAGGACCAAAGCCCGTCTTCCCCGGGAAAAGGGCCCTGCTGGCCAGTAGGCCACCTCCACCTCCCGCACCCCCTCCAGGGGAATCCTGCGGCTGAAACCCAAGGGGGGTGAAGGCTCAGGTGACCGGGGAAAAGCCTTAACCGCCAGCCCTGCCTAAGCCGCCACCAGGGGTAAAGGAGAACCAGGGCAAGCCAGGAAGCCCCCCCGAGGACAAAGCCCGAAACCATAAGCCCCACCCCTGCCCAGAAAACCCAGGGGGAAAGGCCAGCGAAGGCCACCTCCAGGAGCATCCCCATCCATTATCCCCCAAGGCCACCCCGGGATAGACT
>NZ_ATNI01000042.1:0-3504 GCF_000511705.1 Thermus sp. NMX2.A1 | reverse complement strand
CAGGGCTTTGTGATCAAGGTGCTCTCCTTCATCTTGGCCCACAACCTAAATCTCTTGGCTCAACAAATGCTCGGGTAGCAACTTGGGTACCCTTACACATAATCCCTTACACTACCCAGCGCCCCCTCCCGGATCCACGCCTCGAGCTGGTCCTCCGCCTCAAATCCCGCCAGAACACGGGCGAACTCCTCCGAGGGGAGGTACTCCACTAGGGGCCCTTGAGAGCCGCCGGGTTGCGGAATTCCACTGTGCTGGCGATGCCGTCAGCTTGGCTCCAGTGGATCCAGTACAGCTTTATGGCTATACCGGGGTCCGTGCTGCTGGCGGACCGCTACTGCAGGCCAGCCAGAACCTCTAGCAAGCCGCCATATAGGGACACAAAGCGGCCCTCATCGAGCATGGTCTGGTCATTCCATGTGGCTACAACACAATACCGGTGACCCTGGTTGGAGCTTAAGAAGGCAGTGAGGTTGAGCACCCCAGGCTCACTACCGCCCTTGTAGGCGATTCTGCGCCAGCCCTTCGGCCGTACAGGACCGGGGTTGATGGCCATGAGCGGTAGATCCGCAACCCCTTCGATCAGACGGCAGAGCTCGCGAGCGCTGAAGAACCACTCCACCTCCGGGGCTACCGGCCCACCTGTAAATAGTGTGGGCGGTGGGAGTGGGATCTGGTCCAGCTCCGGCAGCAACCTCCGCCTCTCGACCTCGTCTGCACGGAGGTAGCGTTCGAGAATCCCGCGGTTCTCCGGGTTCTTGAGCGCGAAGGCCTCACGAGTGGAGAGGAGGGGGCGGTTTTGGCCCGACCAGTGCTCCACCTGTTCCCGACCCAACACCGCGAGAAGCGCATCACTCGCTGTGTTGTCGCTCAAGGAGATCATCAGGGCGGCTAGAGTATATAGGGTGATTGGTGCGCCTTCAGGCCAATTTTGCAGTATCCCAGTAGGCAGACTCTTCCATTGGGGACGCAGCTCTACCACCTCAGACCAGGAACGCTTCCCGGCTTTTATCTCCTCCCATAAAGCGTTCAGTATCGCCAGCTTGAAGCTCGAGCCTACCGCCAGGGACTCGTCAGGGTTCAGCCCGGCCAGCTCCTCTCCATCCCGAAGCACCAACAGGCTTACCTTCCCGGGCAACTCGCGGAAGGCAGCCAGCGCCTGCTCCAGACTCGCAAGCCGGGGACGAGGCGTCAAAAACCGGAGCTGGGCGATGCGCCCCTCCGGATCCAGAACGATCACCGCAGGGACCTCCCCCTTTTCGAAGGACACCACGAACCCATCGTCCTCTGCACGGGCCTCCAAGTACCGGCCAAGCTGGGCCTCCAGGGCGGAGATCACCTGGTCGACCTGGGCCACAGGCACCTGCTGGAGAAAGCTGGTAGTAAACCACGCGGCTTGGGCCGGCCGCACGGTGAAAAGTCGTTCAAGGGTTGCAAGAGGTGAGGGCATCTGGCCTAGGGCAAGGGCGGTAAGCAGAACAATTGGGAGTGGGAGGGCCCGCGCCATCTATAGCCCCCCGTGCTCGGTGCTGCGGTTCACACGAACCATAACCCCTCCGAGCTGACCCTCGAGAAGTTTTGGTACACCACCTTCCCCTTTGGCCCGCTGCGCGTGATATGCAGGGCGTACGGCACCGCGTGGGTGACGTTGAGCCGTCGGAGCCGCTCTGCCAGCCTGGCTGCGATCTCGTCGTATGCCTGGGGAGAAACTAACTGGGATGAGCTGACAAGCCCCCGGAAGAAGGGGCTGGAGGGGTCCAGGGGAAAGCGGTTCAGTACGGTCAGCCGTATGACCAGATCATGAGTACGGGCCAGCTCTGCTAGCTCGCCTTCGATGACGAGGTCACCCTCATCCGCGAGCGTAAGACCTATAATCTGTGCTCGGCCTGTCTCACTAAGATGCTCGGGCAACCCCTGGATGATTTTGCGGGTAACAGCGAAGCCGTCTATGCCACCATGTCCTACAAAAGGGTAGTCCAGTTCCTCGGGGAATGGGACCAGCGGCGGGTTGGCGACTACTAAGTCGTACTGCCGGTTTTCCGGAAGTTCGTCATACAGAGATCCTCCCCAGACCTGTATTCGGTCGTGCCGTCCGTTGAGCAGGATGTTGCACCAAAGCACCTGCCTTGCGAGGGGATTGATCTCGACCGCGTCGACCGACGCTGCGAACGATGAGCAGTGCAGGGCCTGGATGCCCGACCCTGAGCAGAGGTCCAGGCAGTGCTCGCCCGGCATCGCGTGCAACCGGGCAAAAAGCCCAATGGTATCATCCCCGAAGTACACGTTAGGGTCCTGGTTTGGGGTGTCGATGAAAACGAGGTAGCCGAGGTAAGCCCATAGAGAAAGGCCCTTCAGTCGGGCCCAGCCCCCCTCGAGTTCCTCCGCAAGCTCCATCTCGAGCAGAACCCTCCAGGTTTCCCCTAGTAAGCCATCGAGGTAGCTCTGGTGGGCCCGCTTGTTCAGCAGCAGGAAGTCGATAAGTCCTCGGATTTCAGGGAAGGCAAGGTTACGGCAGGTCGTCCACTTTGCAGAGCTGAAGCAAAACGGGTTAAAGGTAGACACGAACTCCGCGTAACCGCAAGCGAGCAGGCGACCTCGAAGCTGGCGTAGCCGGAGAGCTAGCTCCTGCGGCCCCGCTGCCGCGTTGATGGTTAAGTCAGCTTGATTTTCCATAACGACCCCCCGAGGTTACTAGCTCACAAGTTCCGATGGTATAAGAAAAGCACCAGAATGAGAATCAGCAGTGGCACGATCTCAAAAGCCAGCCCCAGTACGATTAGGCTGTTGGGATCGAGGTTGGTGTAGCGATCTAGGAGTAGAAGGGCGATGCCCAGAACAATCATAACGATCGAGACAGCGATACTAACTCGGCCCGCAAAGCGGTTGGCCTCGTACCAGATGGACGGATCGGCCAGGGTCTTGGACGTCCTGAAGCCATAGGTGCTGTTGGGAGGAACTTTCCCCTGCACCAGCGGGATGGACAGCCCGAACAACAGCGCCGCCACGATGAAAATTGAAACGGCTATAGACATGGTTTTCCCATGCATGCTAAGACCTCAGGAGCGAAAAACGAAGCCGTAGCCGCAGGACGTGAGCAGGAGACCACTGGCTGTGCTTACGAACTCTAGGAACTTCCTTCGGGTGCTGGAATGCCGCTTGCCTCCCGCAGAAGGAAAGGCTTCATCCCTAGGTTGCTGTCCCATGCCACCACCTTCAAAGTGCACTAGTCAGTAATCCCAAGCTAAAGCCTCCCTGAGCAAAAGTCAAGGGGCTGTAGTCGGTCAACACATTTGAGACTCTGTGGGGACCGCCTCCCCCCGTATTCTAGCCAGGTACTCTAAAGGGGCCAGGCCCCCCAAGGCCCGGTGGGGTCGCCGGCGGTTGTAGTGGTCCAGGTAGGCGTCAAGCTCCCTTTGGAGCTCGGGGATCTGTGAAGGCAACGGTCGTGTGTAGAACTCATCCCTAAAGGTCCGCTGCATCCGCTCCACGTGACCATTGAGCTTGGGA
>NZ_ATNI01000041.1:0-4247 GCF_000511705.1 Thermus sp. NMX2.A1 | reverse complement strand
GCGATCAAAGGGGTGGGGTTTCCTCTACCCATGTTCGCTTCCCCATCGCTCAGGCCGATCCGTGCACACCGGCAGGAGGTGCTTAGGCCTCAAGTGGCGATTACCTTTGTGAAACCCCAAGAGCTCGTACGATCTGCCAAAGGCATAGAAGCCCTAAGGAACCCCACCCCCTTCCGCCATGCATGGGGTGCCGGACCCAGCAACGGGCACGGTGACGTAGCCCGGAGGAATTGATCTCAACCCCCAAATCCTCCACGCCCTGGTGGAGAAGCAGGGAGAAGGGGGGAGCCTCGAGGTCATTCCCTTGCCTCAAAGAAAGAAAGAGGAAACCCCCTTCCGGGGGGAAAGAGCTTTAGGGGGGAACCTTTCTCCCAAATGCCCCTACCCCCGGAAGGCCGCCCCAATTCAGGAAGGGGACGGGCTCTGCACCTCTACACCGACCAGAAGATCAACCTGGGGGGGAGGGGTGTCGATTTTGCGCAGCAAAGGGGCAAAACGTTCCCGTATCTCTTGCAAAACCTGGCGAAAAGCCTCCAAGGTCCCTTCCCGGCCCAAGTCGGCCTCCTGCAGGCGGCGAACCAGGTAGCGGGGAAGGAGGCGGTGGTACTGAAGGTCCTTCTCCAACACCCGCATCAGCTCCCTTTCCTCTTCATCGAACTCAGTCCGGTTCAACGCGGTACGAAGGTTGTTCAGCGCCCGAGACTCCAAGGCGTTGCTGCCCAAAGCGGCTTCAGAACCCCCCTCGAGGTACTTAGAAAACGCGTTGTAGATTTCCCAAAATCGGCGGGTGGGTTCCCGGCGAGGCTTGTGTTCCACTCCGGCAAACAAATCCCACACCTGGGGGAGGAACAAGTACTCAGGCGGCTCTTCCTTAAGCTTCTGCTGACGTGCCCCTTCCTCAGACTTCTGCTCAGGCGGCTTTTCCCCAGGCTTCTGCTGAAGCGCCTTTTCCTCAGACTCCTTCTCAGACGGCTTCTCTCCGAACCTCCACCTCAAGGCAAAGAAAGCCGCACCTTTGCGGGCCACCACCAAAGCCTGGGGCTCTTGCCCATCCATGCCCACTTTCACCCGGTTCGGCAGATCGCGGATCCGTTGAGGCAAGTCGGGATAGGTGGCGACCAGCCGCTCCCACTCCCGGCGGGCCCAAGTCTCGGGGCTGACCTCCGTGTCCTCAGGTGGCAGGCGGGTTAGGCGCTGGTAGATCTGGGCGGCGGTGGGCTCCTCTTTCGGCGAGAGGATCTTGGCGTCTTCCCCTAGAGCCCGGTGGATGAGAAGCAGCTTGTTTTCCGCCACCCTTTTGGGGTCGTTGACCGCCGCACCCTGTTCCGTGGGGAAGAAGTGGTAGATGTAGACTTCATCGAAAAGCTTGCTTCCAACACGGTTTACCCGTCCAAGGCGTTGGATGACTCGGGTGGGATTCCAGGGAATGTCGTAGTTGACGACCGTCCCAGCCCGGTTGAGGTTGATGCCCTCAGAGAGACGGTCTGAGGTGATGAGTACCTGGTACTCGTTCCTCTGATGGGAAGCCTCCACCGCGGCATCAAAGTTGAGGATCACTTCCTTGGCCAAGGTCTTGCTGTAGTCCTTCCCGACTGCCAACACCCTGAAGCCCGAGGAGGCTAGGGCTTGTTTCAGGTACTCCACGGTGTCGGTGAACTCGGAAAACACCACGATCTTGCGGTTGGGTTCCCGGGCCAGACTTTCCCGCAAGAAGCACCAGAGGGCCTGGACCTTGGGATCCCGGTCTGGCTTGTCGAGGCCCAATCCCTCTGCCCGCTCCAGCATGCGCTCCAAGAACGCCCGGTCCTCCTCGATGTGCTGAAGCAAAGCCTGCCATCTTTGCTGCGGGAAGTCCTTCGCCCGGTAGTAGCGGCGGCGGGCCCGCTCCCCCCGCTGGATAGCCGCTTCCTCCTCCCGTATTTTGGCCTCGATCACCTCTTCCAGCCCGGAGTCGCCCAGTGGCCCCTCCTCAACGGCTTCCGTCAGCCAGTCCAGGGTCTTCCTGTCCAAGAGGAAGTACCCCTGGTCGCGAGCGAAATCGAGGAGGCGCTGGTGGTAGCGGATCATCCGCTTTACGGTCAGCACGAAGGCCGCCAGCGAGCTCTCGAAGCGGCGCACCAGGAGGCGGCGCATGAAGTCCGCCAGGTTGCGCTGGGAGCTAAGGGCGAAGGCTTCCTCCGGGGGCAGGCTTTCATCGATCTCCTCCTTGCCCAGGCGGTAGAGTTCCGGCTGGTACAAAGCTCCTCTATACGCCCCATCCGGTCCCATCCCCTGCAAGAACTCATCGTAAAAGCGGGACTGCTCCGGGCTCAGGAAGTAAAAGAGAACCTCCGGATCCCTGACCGAAGGGAAAGGGGGAGCGTCTTTGCGGTAGCGGGGATCTTCCAGCAAGTCCCGACGATTGCGCCGCACCATGACCGGGGCCATGATGAGCCGAGCCCGGTAAGCCACCGCCTCGAGGATCTCCCGGAGCCGACGGGGGTCCACCGAGGAGTTCTCCCCGGTCAGCTGAGCGTACAGCTGCTCGGCCTTCCTCCGCTTGGCCGCATCCTTGGAGTCGTGGTAGCGCAGGGCATAAGAAGCCTTGCGGAAGGTGGTGTCCAGGCGGGTAAACTCGCTCTCCAAATCCAGGGAGGGGCCCACGGTGCTGGCTTTTGGCGGAATAAACAGCCTCAGCAGGGCGTAAGCGTCCAAGGGGCGGTTGTTGATGGGAGTGGCGGTCAGCAGGAGCACCTTTCGGCCCCTAGTGATGGCGCTCAAAAGCGCGTAGTCTTTCGTTTCCAGGTTGCGGAAACGGTGGGCTTCGTCCACCACCACCAGCTGCACGTCCCTGCCCGACCCTTCCACGAAGCGCAGGGCATCCTCGAGCTGGCCTGTTGAGAAGGTGCGCCAGTCATAGAGGTGGAAGCGCTCCAGGTAGTCGCTCCACCCTCCGCTTCCGGGCTCTCCGATAAGGTGGGGCGGGGCCAGGACAATACCCCGGTACCCCGACTCCCGGGCCACCAAGCAGGCCACGACCGTTTTGCCCAGGCCGACCACATCGGCCAGTATCGCCCCGCCGTGTTCCTCCAAGAGGTGGGTGAGCAGGTTGGCCGCGTCTAAGGTGTAGGCGTAGGGGATGAACCCTACCCGCGTCAGGAAGTCGGCCATTCCCGCCCGCTGGGGGCGGCTGTCCAACGTGTCCAGGTAACGCCGCAGGAGGAGGGCGTAAACCTCCAGGGGGGTGGGGGATGCGGCTAAGGAGGCCCTCTCCACGATGTACTGCACCCTGTCCACATCCTTTGGCAAGAGCTCCACGGACTCCTGCCAAAGGTTATCAAAAAACTCCTCGGCCTCCTTGAAGCCGTAGTCCTTGATCTCTACATTGAACTCCAGCTGGCCCCCCAACCCGGCCTGGGTCAGGTTGGAGCTACCCGTAAGGAAGCTCCCGCCCGCCGGGAGCAGGCCCAGCAAGTCGGGCTTCACCTTGAACAGGTACAGCTTCGCGTGAGTAGGAGAACGGGTCTTGCGCAGCTCCAGGCGCCCCGTGCGCAGAAGCGAGAGGAAAAAGCGGGCCTGCTCGGGCAGGGTCTTATCGTCAAGCTGAGGGTGGGAAAGGGCTTTTTGCAGGTCGCTCAGCAGGGCCTCGATGACCTCCTGGTTGCTAGCCTTCCGCTGAGCCCGCGCCACCTCCAGCAGCTGCCCCAGACTGGTGTCCACAGAAAGGCCCACCAGAACCTTGAGGCGCAGGTCCGGGTTTTGCTCGAAGGCCTTGCGGAGGGCATCGTAAAGGGCGCTGTAGCCGGAGAAGTAGAAGTAGCCCACCAGGAACTTGAGCTCTTGGGCGTGCTGGAGAAGGGCCTCGAGGCGGCCCTGAAGGGTCTTGTCGGGGGCGTTGGTGATGAAACTCATGCCTCGCCCTCCCCTCCTTCGCCCCCGCGCGCCATGCGGATACGCCGCCACACCAAACGAGCGGTATCCCGGTAGATCTGGTGGCGCTCCTCTTCGCTTAGACCTAGGGCCTCAAATACGGGGCGGTCCAGAGCAACCCGATGGGGTAGGGGCCGGGGAGTGCCCTCAAAGTGAGGCGGAGTAAGCCCCACCTCCTCCCAGAAAGAAGGGATGAGAACAGTCCGCAATAGGTTTGGTAATTCAGGAATTATCTGTTTGTAGAGTGTTGGTTTCGGGATCAATATGGCCTCATATTGGTAGATATTTATTTGCAGAGGTCCCCCACCTCCCCCTTCTGGAGGACGAGCTAGTATTTC
>NZ_ATNI01000040.1:0-10696 GCF_000511705.1 Thermus sp. NMX2.A1 | reverse complement strand
TATCAGGTTTTCCTGAATCTCAAGCTGGCGGCGGGGATGGGACCCTCCTGAAAGCGCTCCTCCCGCCAGGGGTCGCCCCGGAAGTGGTAGCCCAGCTTTTCCCAAAACCCCAGCTCCAAGTGGTCCAGAAGCTCAATGCCCCGCACCCACTTGGCGCTTTTCCAGGCGTAGAGGTGGGGCACCACCAGGCGCACCGGCCCACCCCGCTCCAAAGGCAAGGGCTTGTCGAAAAGGGTATGGGCGAGGAGGACATCCTCCCGCAGGAGGTCCTCCAGGAAGAGGTTGGTGGTGTAGCCCCCGTAGCTGTGAACCAAGGCGGCCACCGCCTGGGGCTTGGGCTTGGCCCTCAGCAAAAGGTCCCTCATCCGCACCCCCCGCCAGGCCACATCCAGGCGGCTCCAGCGGGTGACGCAGTGGAAGTCCCGCACCACCTCCACCTGGGGCAGGCGGAGGAGCTCCGGGTAGGTGAGGGTAAAGGGCTCCTCCACCAGGCCGAAGAGGGAAAACCGCCACTCCTCGGGGGAAACCCTCGGCTCCTCCCCATAGGTGAGGATGGGGAACCGCTCCGTGACCACCTGGCCCGGGGGAATCCTCTCCATACCTTTAGGCTAGACCAGCCCCCGGGGAAAGAAAGCGCCCTGGATCACCGGCTTCGGTAGCGGATAACCTCCACCTTCTCCAGGGTCACCAGCCCCTCCTTCACCATCCCCTCCAATACGGGCAGAAAGGCCCGGATCTTCTCCTCGGTGTCCACGATCTCGATCATGACGGGAAGGTCCTCGGAGAGCTGGAGCACCTTGGCGGTGTGGATGCGGGAGTGGGCACCGAAGCCCATGAAGCCCTTGAACACCGTGGCCCCGGCCAGGCCCTGGCGCTTGGCCTCGAGGACGATGGCTTCATAGAGGGGCCTCCCCCCATGCCGGTCCGACTCCCCCACGAAGATGCGCAGGAGCTTGGCCTCCCCTTCCAGCTTCATACCCCTAGGCTACCAGGGCCCCGCCCAGGCGGTAGCCCAGGAGCACCAGGAAAAGGCCCAGGAAGACGCTGAAAACGACGTATAAAAAAGCCCTCCACGCCTCGCCGTCCTGGATGAGGGCCAGGGTCTCGTAGCTAAAGGTGGAGAAGGTGGTGAACCCCCCCAACACCCCCACCGCCAGGAAGAGGCGCCCCTCCCCGGAAAGGGCCCCCTCCAGGGACAGACGGATCACCACGCCGATGAGGAAACTGCCCAAAGCGTTGATCAAGAGGGTGCTATAGGGGAAGCTGGGCCCGGTAAGGGCCTGTACCCAGGCCCCAAGCCCGTAGCGCAAGGCGGAGCCCAAGGCCCCGCCCAAGGCCACCAGGAGATACCGCTCCACCCCCAAAGTATATTGGGACCATGAAGCCCAAGACCCTCTCCCCCATCCTTACCGCCAAAGGGGTTCGCCTGGCCATCGCCGTGGGCCGCTTCAACGAACGGGTGACCAAACTCCTCCTGGAAGGGGCCCTCGAGGCCTACGCCCGCCTGGGCGGGGACCCCGCCGAGGTTCTGGTGGCCTGGGTGCCGGGTTCCTTTGAGCTACCCCTGGTGGCCAAGCGCCTGGCCCTGCGCCCCGACGTGGATGCGGTGGTGGCCTTAGGGGCCGTGGTGCGGGGGGAAACCCCCCATTTCGAGTACGTGGCCGCCCAGGCTGCTTCAGGCCTCATGCAGGCCATGCTCCAGACGGAAAAACCCATCGTCTTCGGCGTCCTCACCACCAACACCCCGGAGGAAGCCCAGGAAAGGGCCGGGGGCAAGGCGGGGAACAAGGGAGCCGAGGCGGTGTTCACCGCCATCGAGATGGTGCGCCTTCTCGAGGCTATTTCCCGGTGAAAAGGGCCCGAGCGTAGCGCAGGTGCAGGTAGAGGAAGCAACCCAGGCAGAAGCCGAAGGCCAGGTTGACGAAGGCCAGTAGGGCCACCACCAGGGCCAAGGCGTACCCCACCCCCTTGAGCCCAAGAAGAAGGAAGAGGGAGGAAAGCCCCAAAAACACCGCCCCCAAGGTACGGGCGAAGCGGTAGGGCCTGGGGTCCTCCTCCACCAGCCTGGACGGGATGCCCAGGGCCCGCTTCAAGGCCACCATCAGATCCCAGGGGGTGTGCTGGCTTACCATGAGGAGGAAAAGGAGATAGACCAGAAGGGGCAGGTCCAAAAGCGCCGCCAGGGGTAGAAGAAGGGTGAGGAGAACCTGGTTGAAGCGGAGCTGGTTCCGGTCCGTCTTCATGGGGCTATAGTATACACCTGAGCCTGTGAAGAATAGGGGTAAGGGCACGCTTTGCGGAACCCCAGGGCACAATAGAGGCATGGTTCCCCTCCTCACCACACCCCTGCCCGTGCCCCATGGCTTCACCACCCGCCTGGGCGGGGTTTCCCAAGGACCCTTTCAAAGCCTGAACCTTTCCTCGGCCACCGGGGACGACCCCGAACGGGTGGCCGAGAACCAAAGGCGGGTCCTCTCCCGATTCGGCCATCCTCCCGTGGCCGGGCTCAAACAGGTGCACGGCACGGAGATCCACCGGGTGGAAGGCCCAGGAGTTTGGGAGGGGGATGGCCTCCTCACCCGCACCCCTGGCCTCCTCCTCAGGGTGGGGGTGGCGGACTGCTACCCCCTTCTGCTCTACCACCCCGAAGGGGCGGTGGCGGCCCTCCATGCAGGCTGGCGGGGAGTGGTGGGAGGGATCCTCCCCCGGGCCTTGGAGCAGCTGGAAAGCCTGGGCCTGGATCCCAAGGAGGTCCACCTGGCCATCGGCCCCGGCATCGGAGGCCGGTGCTACCAGGTGGGAGAAGAAGTGGCGGAGCGGTTTGCCCAAGCGGACCTCCATACCTTTACCCCGGACCCCAAAGCCCCGGGCAAGTACCTTCTGGATCTGGAAAGGGCCCTCCTCCTTCAGGCGGAAAGGGCTGGGCTTTCCCGGGAAAGGATCTACCGGGTAGGCCTTTGCACCCACTGCGAACCCACCCTCTTCTCCCACCGCCGCGACCAGGGGAAGACGGGACGGATGTGGGGACTCGTCATGCTCCCCCGTTAAGGGCCTGTTCACCCCGCCGTGCCACAATAAGGCTATGCTCTTCCCCCGGGCGGTCCTGCCCTCCCTCCTCCACCTAACCCCGAGGTGGCTCGAGGAACGGGGCCTAAAGGGGGTGATCCTGGACCTGGACAACACCCTTTTGCCCTACGGGGAGGAGGAACCCTTGCCCGAGCACCAAGCCTGGCTGGAGGCCTTAAAGGCCGAGGTTCCCGTCTACCTCCTCTCCAACGCCCTCCCCGACCGCTTCGCCCGGATCCAGGGAAGGCTTGGCCTTCCCGGCCACGCCCCAGCCCTCAAACCCTGGCTCGGGTTTCAAAGGGCCCTGAAGGCCCTGGGGCTTCCTCCCCAGGAGGTGGCGGTGGTGGGGGACCAGATCTTCACCGATGTCCTTGGGGGCAACCTGGTGGGAGCCTATACCGTTTTGGTACCCCCCTTGCGGGAAAGGGAATTCTTTTACACCCGTTTCATACGGATGCTGGAGACTCCATTCAGAAGGCCACGGGGAGGATTGGGATGAGCGTGCTCACCATCGGGGACAAACGGCTAGGTGCCATCCTATTGGATGCCGGCCTCCTCACCGACGAGGAGCTGCAGATGGCCCTGGAGAAGCACCGGGAGGTGGGGGGTTCCTTGGCCGAGGTCATCGTGGACTCGGGGCTGCTTTCGGAACGGCGGATCGCTCAGGCCATCGAGGACCACTTCGGCATCCCCCTGGTGGAGCTTCACACCCTGGAGATCCCTCCCAAGGTGAAGGCCCTCCTGCCGGCGGAGAAGGCCAAGGAACTCCAGGCCATCCCCTTCGCCCTGGACGAGGAGGCAGGGGTGGTGCGGGTGGCCTTCGTGAACCCCCTGGACACCTTGGCCCTCGAGGAGGTGGAGGACCTCACCGGGATGGTGGTGGAACCCTACCAGGCCACCAAAAGCGCCTTCCTCTACGCCCTGGCCAAGAACTACCCCGAGCTCAACCTGCCCCTACCCCCTCCCCCCAGCGGCCCCAGCCGGGAGGAGCTCAAGGTGGGCGAGCTTCTGGTGGAAAAGGGCCTCCTGGACCGGAACACCCTGGAGGAAGCCCTGGTGGAGCAGGAAAAGACCGGGGATCTCCTGGGCCGCATCCTGGTGCGCAAGGGGCTACCCGAGGAAGTCCTCTACCGGGTTTTGGCCGAGCAGAAGGGAATGGAGTTTCTCCCCTCCACCCGGGGCCTATCCCCCGACCCCGCCGCCACCAACCTTCTCCTGCGCTCGGATGCCCTGCGCTATAGCGCCGTGCCCGTGGGGTTCAACAACGGGGAGGTGGAGGTGGTCCTCGCCGATCCCCGGCACAAGGAGGCGGTGGCGGAGCTCCTTGGGCGCCCCGCCCGCTTCCTCCTCACCCTTCCCAAGGAGTGGGAAGCCCTTTTCCACCAGGCCTATCCGGAAAAAAGCCGCCTGGGGGAGGTCCTGGTCCAGGAGGGGCGCCTAAGCCGGGAGGAGTTAAGGGAAGCCCTCGAGGTGCAAAGGCGCCTGCCCAAGGCCAAGCCCCTGGGGGAGATCCTGGTGGAGCTGGGCCTGGCCCGGCCCGAGGACGTGGAGGAAGCCCTGAAGAAGCAACGCCAGGGTGGGGGCCGCCTCGAGGACACCTTGGTGGCCTCGGGCAAACTCAAACCCGAGGCCCTGGCCCAGGCGGTGGCCGCCCAGCTGGGCTACGCTTACATCAACCCCGAGGAGAACCCCCCGGACCCCGGGGCCGCCCTCCTCCTCCCCGAGGACCTGGCCCGGCGGTACGGGGTCTTCCCCCACCACCTGGAGGGCAAGACCCTGGTCCTCCTCATGAAGGATCCCAGGAACATCCTGGCCCTGGACGACGTGCGCCTGGCCCTGAAGCGCAAGGGCCTGGCCTACGAGGTTCAGCCCGCCGTGGCCACGGAGGCCGCCATCACCAAGCTCATCGAACGCTTCTACGGCAAGGAGGAACTGGGCGAGATCGCCAAGGAGCTTTCCAAGGGCTACCAGGAGGAGGAGGCCGTCGCCCCCGAGCTGGACGAAAGCGCCGCCCAGAAATTCGTCAAGCAGGTGATCCGGGAGGCCTACCTGCAGGATGCCTCCGACATCCACATAGAACCCCGGCAGTCCGATGTGCTGGTGCGACTGCGTATCGATGGCACCCTGCGCCAGTACACCACCCTGCCCAAGGGGGCCCTAAACTCCATCATCAGCGTGGTCAAGATCATGGGCGGCCTCAACATCGCCGAAAGGCGCCTGCCCCAGGACGGGCGGGTGCGCTACCGGGAAGGGGCCATCGACGTGGACCTCCGCCTCTCCACCCTGCCCACGGTCTACGGGGAAAAGGCGGTGATGCGCCTTTTGAAAAAGGCCGCCGACATCCCCGAGATCGAGGGCCTGGGCTTCGCCCCCGGGGTTTTTGAGCGCTTCCAGGAGGTGATCTCCAAGCCCTACGGCATCTTCCTCATCACCGGGCCCACCGGAAGCGGCAAAAGCTTCACCACCTTCTCCATCCTCAAGCGCATCGCCACCCCCGACAAGAACACCCAGACCATTGAGGATCCCGTGGAGTACGAGATCCCCGGCATCAACCAGACCCAGGTGAACCCCCAGGCGGGGCTCACCTTCGCCCGGGCCCTCAGGGCCTTCCTCAGGCAGGACCCGGACATCATCATGGTGGGAGAGATCCGGGACTCGGAAACCGCCAAGATCGCCACCGAGGCCGCCCTCACCGGCCACCTGGTCATCGCCACCCTGCACACCAACGACGCCGCCCAGGCCATCACCCGCCTGGATGAGATGGGGGTGGAACTCTTCAACATTTCCGCCGCCCTTATCGGGGTTCTCTCCCAGCGGCTGGTGCGGAGGATCTGCGACCACTGCAAGGTGGAGGTGAAGCCCGACCCCGAGGTCCTGCGGCGCCTGGGCCTTTCCCAGGAAGAGATCCAAGGGGCCAAGCTCTACAAGGGGATGGGATGCGAGCGCTGCGGGGGAACAGGCTATAAGGGACGCTACGCCATCCACGAACTCCTGGTGGTGGACGACGAGATCCGCCACGCCATCGTGGCCGGCAAGTCGGCCACGGAGATCAAGGAGATCGCCAGGAAAAAGGGTATGAAAACCTTGCGAGAAGACGGCATCTACAAGGCCTTCCAGGGAATCACCACCCTCGAGGAGGTCCTGGCGCGTACCATTGAGTAAAGGAGTGAACTATGGCCAAAACACCGGATATCGTGGATCTTCTGACCCTGGCGGCGGAGCGGGGGGCCAGCGATTTGGTGATCACCGTGGGCCTTCCCCCCATGATCAAGGTGGACGGGGAGTTCCACCCCACGGAGTACGAGACCCTCTCCCCCCAGGACACCCGCCGGCTCATGTACGCCCTCATGGACGAGAAGCAGCAGCGGATCTTTGAGGAGGAAAAGGAGCTGGACTTCTCCTTCAGCCTCCCGGGAAAAGGGCGCTACCGGGTGAACGTCTTCCTGCAACGGGGAAGCGTGGGAGGGGTCTTAAGGGTGGTGCCCGCCACCATCAAGAGCTTTGAGGAGCTGGGCCTGCCCAAGAACATCGCCGAGATCGCCCTTGCCCCCAGGGGCCTGGTCCTGGTCACGGGACCCACCGGGTCGGGGAAGAGCACCACCCTGGCCTCCATGATCGACTACATCAACGAACGCAAGCCCGTCCACATCGTGACCATTGAGGACCCCATAGAGTTCTTCCACAAGCACAAAAAGGCCATCGTCAACCAGCGGGAGATCGGCTCCGATACGCACGGCTTCCACAAGGCGCTTAGAAGCGTTCTCCGCCAGGCCCCGGATGTGATCCTGGTGGGGGAGATGCGGGACTACGAAACCATCGCCGCCGCCATCACCGCCGCGGAAACCGGGCACTTGGTCATGGGTACCCTGCACACCAACTCCGCCCCCGAGACCATCGACCGCATCATCGACGTCTTCCCGGAAAACCAGCAGGAGCAGGTGCGGGTGCAGCTTTCCAACAACCTGGTGGCAGTGCTCACCCAGCAGCTTCTGCCCAAGGCCTTCGGGGGCGGAAGGGTCTTGGCCTACGAGCTCATGATCGCCACCCCTGCGGTAAGGGCCTTGATCCGGGAGGGCAAGAGCCACCAGCTCCGGAGCGTCATCCAGACCGGGGGCCAGTACGGGATGATCACCATGGATGCCTGCCTGGCGGATCTCTACCGGCGTAAGCTGATCACCTACGAGATGGGCTTGAGCCGGGCGGTGGACCCCAAGGAGTTCATGCGCCTGGCCGGGGTGCAGGAGGGGAGCAAGCGCCCTTAAGTAGCCAGGGGGCTTGGTAAACTTTAGGCCATGTACGAGGCGGCCATCGGCCTCGAGGTCCACCTGCACTTAAGGACCCGGACCAAGGCCTTCTGCGGGTGCCAGGCCGATTATTTCGGCGCCCCGCCCAACACCCACACCTGCCCCGTGTGCCTGGGGTTACCCGGGGCCCTGCCCGTACCCAACAAGAAGGCGGTGGAGTTCGGGCTCAGGCTGGCCCTGGCCCTGGGAAGCCGGATTCCGGAGAGGCTGGTCTTCCATCGCAAGAACTACTTCTACCCCGACCTGCCCAAGAACTACCAGATCAGCCAGTATGACCTCCCCCTGGGCCAGGGAGGTAGCCTCCCCTTAGGGGAAAGGACCGTGCGCATCAAGCGCCTCCACCTGGAGGAGGATGCCGGGAAAAGCCTCCACCTGGAGGACCGCACCCTTCTGGACCTGAACCGGGCAGGAAGCCCCTTGATCGAGCTCGTCACCGAACCCGACCTCAAAAGCCCCGAGGAAGCCCGGCTTTTCCTGCAACGCATCCAGGCCCTGGTCCAGACCCTAGGCATCTCCGAGGCCAGCCCCGAGGAAGGGAAAATGAGGGCCGACGTGAACGTTTCCGTGCGCCGCGCGGGGGAGCCTTTGGGCACCAAGGTAGAGATCAAAAACCTGAACTCCTTTAAGAGCGTGCAACGGGCCCTGGAGTACGAGATCCGCCGCCAAACCGAGATCCTGAGGCGGGGGGAGAGGGTCAGACAGGCCACCATGGGCTTTGAGGAGGGAAGCGGCAAGACCTACCCCATGCGCACCAAGGAGGAGGAGGCGGACTACCGCTACTTCCCCGAGCCCGACATCCCCCCGGTGCCCATTTCCCGGGAGTGGCTCGAGGCCATCCGGCAAGACCTCCCCGAACTCCCCTGGGAAAAGGAAGGGCGCTACCAGGCCTTGGGGATCAAGGCCCAAGACGCCGAGGTCCTGGCCTACACCCCTTCCCTGGCCCGCTTCCTGGACCAAGCCCTAAGCCTGGGCCAAGCCTCCCCCCAGGCCCTGGCCAACTGGCTTCTGGCGGACGTGGCCGGGCTCTTGAACGAGCGGGGGCTTACTTTGGAGCAGACCCGCCTTACCCCGGAAGGCCTCGCCCGCCTGGTGGCCCTCTTTGAGCGGGGGGAGATCACCAGCCGGGTGGCCAAGGAGCTTCTGCCCGAGGTGCTGGAGGGCAAGGATCCCGAGGCCCTGGTGCGGGAGCGGGGCCTAAGGGTGGTGGCGGACGAGGGAGCCTTGAGGGCCGTGGTGACCGAGGTGATCGCCGCCATGCCCGAGGCGGCAGAAAGCGTGCGCCAGGGGAAGCTCAAAGCCCTGGACGCCCTGTTGGGCCAGGTGATGCGGAGGACCAAGGGCCAGGCCAAGCCCGATCTGGTGCGAAGGCTTCTCCTCGAGGCCCTTGGGGTAGGATGAGGCCGATGCGTTACGAGGAAGCCGGGGTGCACATCGAGGCCAAGGCGGAAGCCCTGAAAAGGGCCAAGGAGGCCATCGTTGCCACCTATACCCCCAGGGTGTTACGGGGGCTTGGAGCCTTCGGAGGACTTTTCGACGCCGGGGGGCTAAAGGAAATGAAGGAGCCTGTCCTGGTGGCCACCACGGACGGGGTGGGCACCAAGACCCTCTTGGCCCTCCAGGCGGGCAATGTGTCCAGGCTGGGCTTTGACCTGGTGAATCACTCCGTGAACGACCTCCTGGCCCAGGGGGCCCTGCCCCTCTTCTTCATGGACTACCTGGCGGCAAGCCGCCTGGAGGAGGAGGTGCTCTCCGCGCTCCTCACCTCCCTGGCCGAGGCCTGCAAGGCCCTGGGCATTCCCCTTCTGGGCGGGGAGACCGCCGAGATGCCCGGGGTCTACCGGGAAGGGGCCTGGGATGTGGTGGGCACCCTGGTGGGCGTGGTGGAGAAGGAGGAGATCCTGGGCCCGGAAAGGGTCCAGGAAGGGGATCTCCTCCTGGCCCTTCCCTCCTCCGGCCCCCACACCAACGGCTACTCCCTGATCCGGAAGGTGGTGGAGGGGCTGGACCTCGAGGCGCCCGTGCCCGAGCTGGGGGAAAGCCTAAAAGAAGCCCTCCTCCGCCCCCACCGGGCTTACCTCAAGGAGTTCCTAACGCTTAAGGAAGCTGGGGTGAGGATCCACGCCATCGCCCACATCACCGGGGGCGGCCTCCCGGAAAACCTGCCCCGGGCTCTTCCCGAGGGCCTGGGAGCGGAGATCCAAAAGGGAAGCTGGCCCATTCCCCCCATCTTCCCCTACCTGCAACGCCTGGGAAACATACCGGAGGAGGAGATGTACCGGGTCTTCAACATGGGCCTTGGGCTTATCCTGGTCCTGCCGGAAAAGGAGGCCCGGAGGGCCCAGGACCTGGTGGAAAGCTTCCCGGTGGGACGGGTAGTGGCAGGCTCCGGGGTTCGGCTGGTATGAAAGAGCTCTGGCTCATCCGCCACGGGGAAACCGAGTGGAACGTCAAGAAGCGCTTCCAGGGCCACCTGGATGTACCCCTCTCCCCTGCGGGGATCGGCCAGGCCTTCCGCCTGGCCCAGCGCCTTTCCCGAAGCCAGCTTCCCTTTCACGGGCTTTACGCCTCCGACCTCCGCCGGGCTCGGGAAACCGCCGAGCCCCTGGCGGCGGTGCTGGGCCTTCCCTTGGAAACCACCCCCCTTTTGCGGGAAATCGACGTGGGTGCCCTGGCCGGCCTGAGCCGGGAGGAAGCGGAAGCCCGGTACCCCGAGTTCATCCGGGCTGCCCAAAGGGATCCCTGGCATACCCCCCGCCCTGGTGGGGAAAGCATGGCGGACTTAGCCCGGCGCCTGGAGGTTTTCCTTGAAACGCTCCCAGCCGGCCGGCACCTCCTGGTGACCCATGGGGGCGTAATCCGCGCCGCCTTGAAGATGGCCCTGGACCTCGAGGGCGACGCCTGGCGGCGCTTCCACATCCCCAACACCTCCATCACCCGGATCCTTCTGCCCGAGCGGGAGGTCCTCGCCGTTTCCGATAGCGCCCATTTGGAAACCTGGGCCGACTGGCTCTCCGACGAAAGCGTCAAATGAAAAACCCCCAGGCCTAGGCCTGGGGGTTGGTGTGGAGCGGGAGACGGGACTTGAACCCGCGACCCCGACCTTGGCAAGGTCGTGCTCTACCAACTGAGCTACTCCCGCATGGAAAAAATCCCCCGCACCGACCTACTCTCCCAGGACCCTGCGGTCCCAGTACCATCGGCGCTGGCGCGTTTCACTTCCGTGTTCGGAATGGGAACGGGTGGTTCCACGCCGCTATGGGCACGGGGGATTCTCGTGTTTTGCTTTTCAAAAGCCCACGCCGCCTTCGAGCGGCAGGGGATCCAGG
>NZ_ATNI01000039.1:0-820 GCF_000511705.1 Thermus sp. NMX2.A1 | reverse complement strand
TAGATATTGGGAACGATAACTCCTCGCAACACGCCGGAACCACGCAGTGGTGCACTCAGGCCACCCTCGGGGGTGGAGCGTGCGGCTGGGCTTGTGGTAGGCGGAAAGGCGGGCGTCTCCAAGAGGCGCCGCCACACCCCGCGGGAAGCGGACCTGTAGAGCCTTCAGCGCTTCCGAGGACCAGCGAAAAGAGGGCGCCTGCGGCCTTGCGGACCATCCGGCTTCGGCTCAGGAGGTCCAGGACCAAGCTCTTGGGGGAAAGAGGAGCCGGGCGCGCACCGGCTCCAGGCCGGAAGAGAAGCTGGTCGTGGAGGAGGATGACCAGGAGCGGTCCTCAAGCTCCCCAAGGCGGCCTACCGTTATCCCGTGGTGCGGCGGGGCGACAGGCTGGAAGCCTTCGTGGTCAAGGTGGGAAAGCGGGTCTACAGCCTGGGCGTCCTCCTCAAGAACCGGCATGGGCCCTTGGGGAAGGACGGAAGTGAAGGCGGCGGTAAGCGGCCCCGGGTCGCCTGGGTTTCTTGCCGGATAACCGGCAGGAACCCCTTCCTTTTGAAGGGAGGGCCGCAGTCCTTGGGGAAGGGGTAGGTGCCCGAAAGGCTTCTCCGCCCTTTCTAGTACCGATGAATTTCCAAGAAACTGCAGGGCGGGGCAGTGGGGTCTCTTTTTCGCGAAATGTAGCTTTCGCGAAGATAGGGCCCCCAAAGGGGGTTCTTGTCCCTCCGGGCGGCGAGGCAGGCGTTTTGGCCGTAGCGCACAAGCTACTGCGCGAACGATGGGGCGGCTTAGGGAGTACTATGCGACCCAGCCGCACCAAGGGGTT
>NZ_ATNI01000038.1:0-35367 GCF_000511705.1 Thermus sp. NMX2.A1 | reverse complement strand
GAAGAAGACCCCGGGGAGTTTCCCCGGGGTCCGGCCAGGGACTCCTAAAGCTTCTTCAGGGCCTGGGTGAGCTGGGTGAGGACGTTTTGCGCATCCCCGTAGAGCATCCGGGTGTTATCGGCGTAGAAGAGCTCGTTCTCCACCCCGGCGAAGCCCTTGCCCTGGCCCCGCTTGATGACGATGACGTTCTTGGCCTTGTCCACGTCCAGGATGGGCATGCCGTAAAGGGGGCTTCCCGGGCGGCGGGCGGCAGGGTTCACCACGTCGTTGGCCCCGATGACCACTGCCACGTCCACGGTGGGGAACTCGGGGTTGATCTCCTCGAGGTCCTTGAGCTTGTCGTACTCCACCCCAGCCTCCGCCAAAAGCACGTTCATGTGCCCGGGCATCCGCCCCGCCACCGGGTGGATGGCGAACTTCACCTCCACCCCCTTGCTCTCCAAAAGGTCCGCCAGCTCCTTCACCTTGTGCTGGGCCTGGGAGAGGGCCATGCCGTAGCCGGGCACGAAGACCACCTTGCTGGCGTAGGCCAGCATGACGGCGGCGTCCTCCACGTCGATGGGCTTGAGGCTTCCCTTGACCTCCCCCGCCTCCTGCTCCACGCCAAAGCCCCCTACCAGGACACTCCACACCGAGCGGTTCATGGCCCTCGCCATGAGCACGGTGAGGAGGGTACCCGCAGCCCCCACCAGGGTACCCGCCACCATCAAGGCCGGGTTCCCCACGGCGAAGCCCTCAAAGCCCACGGCCATACCGGTGAAGGCGTTGTAGAAGCTGATGGCCACCGGCATGTCCCCGCCCCCGATGGGCAGGGTCATGAGGATACCGAAAAGGAGGGCCAGGAGGAAGAAGAGCACGATGCTCAGGGTGGGGTCGTTCCAGAGCAGGGAAAAGCCCAAAAGCACCGTGATGAGGAGCGCCAGAGCGTTCACCACCTTCTGCCCGGGGAAGAGGATGGGCCGGCTTTTCATGATGCCCTGGAGCTTGGCGAAGGCGATGAGGCTTCCCGTGAAGGCCACGCTCCCGATGAGGCCGCCCAGGATGGCCAGGGCCATGAGGCCCGGGTTCTCAAAGGCTCCCTTCAGGAGCTCCACCGCCGCGATGGTGGCGGCCGCACCCCCACCCATGCCGTTGTAGATGGCCACCATCTGGGGCATGTCGGTCATGGCCACCTTGACGGCCGCCCACCAGGCCACCACGGAGCCCACCAAAAGAGCGATGAGCATGAGGCCAAAGTTCTGCATCCCCGGCCAGAAGAAGGTGGCCAGAACCGCCAGGGCCATGCCCCACCCAGCCCAGACGATGCCGCTTTTGGCGGTGGTGGGATGGGCCATGCGTTTTAAGCCCACGATGAAGAGGATGGCCACCACGAAGTAGGCTGCCTGGATGAGATCCATTACTGACCACCCCCCTTGCCCGGCTTCTTCTCAAACATCTCCAGCATGCGCACCGTAACCGCATACCCCCCGGCGGCGTTGGCCGCCCCCAGGATGACCCCCAGGAAGCCGATGAGCTTCTCCAAACCGGTTTCCGCATGGCCCAGGACCACCATGGCCCCCACCACCACCACCCCGTGGATGAAGTTGGACCCGGACATCAAGGGGGTGTGGAGGATCACCGGCACCCGGGTGATGAGCTCATAACCCAAGAAAGCCGTGAGCACGAAGATGTAAAGGGCAGACCAGAAGCCAAACTCCATCACGCACCTCCCACGAGGGCCTTGGTGGGCCCGTGCAGGATCTCGCCTTCCTTCATGAGAAGCGCCCCCTGGATGATCTCGTCCTCCCACTTGGGGGCGAACTCGCCCTTTTCCATGAGTAGGCTGGAAAGGTTGAAAAGGTTTTTGGCGTACATCTCCGAGGCGTGCACGGAAAGCTCGCTGGGGAGGTTCAAGGGGCCAAAGATCCTCACGCCCTTCACCTCCACCACCTCTCCGGGCTGGGTGAGGACGCAGTTGCCCCCCGATTCCGCCGCCAGGTCCACCACCACCGTGCCCGGCTTCAGGCGCTCCACCATGTCCTCGGTGAGGAGGATGGGGGCCCGACGGCCTGGCACCTGAGCGGTGGTGATGATGGCGTCCATCCCCGCCACGTGTTCCCGCAGGGCCTCGTGCTGGATGCGCTTCTCCTCCTCGGTGAGCTCCCGGGCGTAGCCGCCCTCCCCTTCCGCGCTGATGGGAAGCTCAATGGGCTTGGCACCCAGGGAGAGGGCCTGCTCCACCGCCGCCTTGCGCACATCGTAGGCAAAGACCTGGGCCCCCAGGCGCTTGGCGGTGGCGATGGCCATAAGCCCCGCCACCCCCACCCCCATGACCATCACCTTGGCGGGGCGGATGGTGCCCGCCGCCGTGGTGAGCATGGGGAAGAAGCGAGGGGATAGCCTTGCGGCGTGGATGGCCGCCAGGTACCCCGCCACCGTGGCCTGGCTGGAGAGGGCATCCATGCTCTGGGCCCGGGTGATGCGGGGGATGAGCTCCATGGCGATCACCGTGGCCTTTTTAGCCGCCAGGGCCTTCACCAGGTCCAGGTTCTTGTGGGCCTGGACAAACCCCACCACGATAGCCCCGGGCTCCAGGGCCCCGATCAGGTCTTCAGGAGGCGGCTGAACAGTGAAAAGCAGGTTGGCATCCTTCAGGAGCTCCCCTCGCTCCACCACCCCTGCCCCAACTTCCTGGTAGGCGGTGTCGGGATAGTAGGCACCTTCCCCGGCACCCTTCTCTACCCGCACCCTGGCCCCCTGCTTCACCAGGCGGGCCACCACCTCGGGCACCAGGGCCACCCTTCTTTCCCCTGGAGCCCTTTCCTTGGGAACCGCTATGGTCACCATAGGACCTCCTTCCGCGCCAGTATACCAATGGGGCCACGAGCATCTGTCCTTGCCCTCGAGGGTGACCTGCTGGTCAGAAGCGAATCCTTATGGAAGAATGCCTCCATGCGGCCCTCCGGGCTCAAGATCGCCTCCGTACTGCTCCTGGGCATCTTCGCCATCAGCTTCGGCAGCATTCTGGTGCGCTTGGCCCTGGCGGCCTCCGGGGATAGAAGCCTGGCCTTCAGCCTGGTGATGAGCGCAGGACGGATGGGCCTTGCGGCCTTGCTCCTCCTCCCCAGCTGGCGAAGACCTCTGGCCAGCCGAAGGGGGCTTCCCTATGCGATGGCCGCCGGGGCTTCCCTGGCCCTGCACTTTGCCCTTTGGATCACCTCCCTCTCCTACACCTCGGTGGCGGCCAGCACCGCCTTGGTCACCACCAACCCGGTCTGGGTTACCCTCTTCGGCTGGCTTTTCTTTCGGGAAGCTCCTTCCGGCCTGACCTTGCTGGGGATTGGAATAGCCCTTTTGGGAGGGCTTTTGATCGGCCTGGGGGATGCCCAAGGGGGAAACGGGGGAACCAACCCCCTCCTCGGGGACCTCCTGGCCCTCCTGGGAGCGGTGGCCGCCTCCCTTTACTTCCTCCTGGGGCGGGAAGCCCAGAGGCGGGGGCTTTCCATTCTGGAGTACGTGCGGATAGCCTACACCACCGCAGCTTTCCTCCTCCTTCCTCTTCCCTACCTCTTTGGCGGAGGGTACGGGGGTTATCCCCTTGCGGTCTACGGCTACATCCTCCTCATGGCCCTTTTGCCGCAGCTTTTGGGCCACACCAGCTTCAACTGGGCCACCCGGCACATCCCCCCGGTCCTGGTCACCCTGGCCATCCTCTTTGAGCCGGTGGGGGCAAGCCTCCTGGCCTTCCTCCTCTTTGGGGAGCTTCCCGGGGTTCAGGTGCTCCTGGGAGCCCTGGTCCTCCTCCTCGGGGTGGGCACGGCCGTGGTGGGGGCACGGCGATGATCTACGTGGCCCTGGCTGCACTTCTATGGGGCCTGGGCGGGGCCCTGGCCGGACGGTTCATGGGGGAGATTCCCCCCTCGGTCCTCATCCCCTTGCGCTTTCTCCTAAGCTTCTTCCTGCTTCTCCCCCTGGTGCTCCGGTTTCCCCCAGCCGCCAAGGAGTGGCCCCGGCTCCTCCGGGTGGGGCTCGCCCTCTCCGGGGCCCAGGCCTTCTACTACCTGGCCATCCACGCCACCACCGTGGCCACCGGGATCTTCCTCCAGTACCTGGCCCCTGCCCTCCTCACCCTCTACGCCCTCCTAAGGGGGGAAAGGCTTCCCGGCAAGGCCCTTTTGGGGGTGGCCGTGGCCCTTTTGGGAGCCTACGTGCTGGTGGTGGGGTCCAAGGGTTTCACGGCAAGCCCCCTGGGGGTGGCCTACGGCCTCCTCTCCGCCCTTTCCTTCGCCCTTTACGCTGCCTTCTCCCACGGGCTCAAGACCCCGCCCCTGGTGAGCCTGGGGGTGGCCACGGGGGTGGGAAGCCTCCTCTCCCTCCCCATCCTTATGGGCAACCTCCCCCGGGTTTGGACCCTGGACCCAGGGGACTGGGGGGCGGTGGCCTACCTGGTCATCCTGGGAACGGTGGTGCCCTTTAGCCTCTTCCTCTTGGGGGTGCGCACGGTGCCCGCCCGGAACGCCACCCTAACCGCCATGCTGGAGCCAGTGGCCGGGGCGATCTTCGCCTGGCCCCTGGCGGGAGAGCCCTTGAGCCTCGAGGGCCTTCTGGGCGGTACCCTCATCCTCCTGGGAGTGGCTCTGAACCGGAGGTGATATGGCAGCGCGGGTTTTTCTCCTCTTCACCCTAGGCTACTTCCTCTCCTACTTCTACCGGTCGGCCAATGCGGTGCTGGCCAAGGACCTGTCCCAGGACCTGGGCCTGGGCCCGGCGGAGCTAGGGTTTATGACCAGCCTCTTCTACCTCTCCTTCGCCGCGGTACAGCTCCCCTTGGGAAGCCTCCTGGACCGGTACGGTTCCAGGATCATCACCCCGGCCCTCCTCCTGGTGGCTTCCCTGGGAAGCGTGGTCTTCGGGCTGGCGCAAGGCTTCCCCACCCTGGCCCTGGGCCGGGCCCTGATCGGGGTGGGGATGGCCGCCGCCCTTATGGGTTCCCTAAAGGCCTTTAGCCTCTGGTTCCCCCGGACCTACGCCACGGTTTCCACCCTCCTGGTGGGCCTGGGGGCCACAGGGGGGCTTTTGGCGGCCACCCCCCTGGCCCTCCTGAAGGAGGCCATGGGCTGGCGGGGGGTCTTCCTCCTGGGGGCAGGGGTGGTGGTCCTGGTGGCCCTTCTCATCTACCTGGGGGTGCGGAACACCCCCCCTGGGGTTCCCTGGCCCAAGGGTGGGGGAGGCGGAGGGCTAAGGGAAGTCCTGGGCAATTCCAGGCTCCTGCGGGTGGCCTTTTTGGCCTTGGCCTTTGCGGGAAGCTTCCTGGCCTTGCAAACCCTCTGGGCTGGGGCCTACGCCTACGCCTTGGGCCTCGAGGCGGTGAAGGTGGGGAACCTCCTCCTCCTCTACTCGGGGGGCGCGGTCCTGGGCTTTCTGGTATCCGGCTACCTGGCCGACCGCCTGGGCACCGCCAGGGTGCTGGTGGGAGCGGCCCTGCTCTTCGCCCTGGGCCTCCTCCTCGCCCTCTTCAAGCTTCTTGCCCTCGCCTACCCCCTCATGGGATTCTTCGGAGCCTTCAACATCCTCACCCTTACCCAGGCCCGGGAGCTGGTGCCCCCTCACCTGGTGGGCCGGGGCACCACCTTGGTGAACCTCTTCGGCATTGGGGGCACCTTCCTGTTGCAGTGGGGGGTGGGGGTGGCGGTGGGAACCCTGGGATACGCCTTCGCCTTCGGCAGCCTCCTTGGCCTTCTTCTTCTGGCCCTTTTCCTTTACCGCCCCCTTCTCGGCCTGAGGACCTCGGGGTGAAGGAGATGGCGCTGTCGCTCCCGGACCCTATTTGGCCAGTTGGGGCGCTCTTTGGGAAGCGGATTGGGCAGAAGGGGGGTGTTCTCGAGTATCTAGGAAAAGCCTCAGCATTCGGGACTTTTCTATGACCCCATGGACTTCTCCGATGGGAAGTGCACAAAAGCCTCGTTGACAAACCCCAAAAGGCTAGGCAAAAAGAACTCTTTTGTATTAAACTCCGTCCATGCTAGCCCAGGTGCGAAGCTATACCCTCTTCGGCCTGGACGCGGTTCCCGTCACCGTGGAGGTGGACGTCAGCCCCGGGCTTCCCAGCTACGCCCTGGTGGGGTTGCCGGACAAGGCGGTGGAGGAAAGCCGGGAGCGGGTCAGGGCCGCCCTGAAGAACACGGGCTTCCCCTACCCCCAGGCCCGGGTGGTGGTGAACCTGGCCCCGGCGGAACTCCGTAAGGAAGGAAGCCACTTTGACCTGCCCATCGCCTTGGGGCTTCTGGCCGCCCAGGGGGTGGTGCCCCTGGAGGGCCTGGCGGGCCTGGCGGTGGCCGGGGAGCTGGGCCTGGATGGAACCCTGCGCCCGGTGCCCGGGGCGGTGAACCTGGCTTTGGGGGCCTTGGGCGAAGGGAAAAAGCTCCTCCTGCCCCTGGAAAGCGCCAAGGAGGCCGCCTTGGTGGAGGGGGTGGAGGTCTACGGGGTGGAAAACCTCCTTCAGGCGGTGGCCTACCTGAGGGGAGAAGAGGAGCCCAGGAGGGTGGAACCCGACGATCCCGTGGCCGCCCTGGAGGCTTTGGACCTCCGGGACGTGAAGGGCCAGGCCAAGGCCAAGAGGGCCCTGGAGATCGCCGCCGCCGGTTACCACCACCTCCTCATGGTGGGAAGCCCGGGCTCGGGAAAAACCATGCTGGCCAGGCGCCTTCCCTTTCTGCTTCCCCCTCTGAGCCAGGAGGCCGCCCTCGAGGTAAGCCGCATCCACTCCGCCGCCGGGCAGATCCTTAAGGGCCTGGTGCGCACGCCCCCTTTCCGCGCCCCCCACCACACGGTGAGCTACGCGGGTCTCATCGGGGGCGGGGCCATCCCCAAGCCGGGGGAGGTTTCCCTGGCCCACCGGGGGGTGCTTTTCCTGGACGAGTTCCCCGAGTTTTCCCGGGATGCCCTGGAGGCCCTCCGCCAGCCCCTCGAGGACGGGGTGGTGACCGTCTCCCGGGCCAGGGCCAGCCTCACCTTTCCCGCCCGCTTCCTCCTGGTGGCGGCCATGAACCCCTGCCCCTGCGGCTGGTATGGGGACCCGGAGCGGGCCTGCACCTGCACCCCGGCAAGCCGCCAGCGCTACGTGGGGAAGATCTCCGGACCTCTCCTGGACCGGTTTGACCTGGTGGTGGAGGTGCCCCGCTTAACCCCAGCTGAGCTCGCCCGCGCCCCCGAAGGGGAAGGCACCGAGGCCGTGCGGGAAAGGGTCCTAAGGGCCCGGGAGAGGATGCTCGCCCGGCAGGGCAGGCCCAACGGGGAGCTTGCGGGAAAGGCCCTGAGGGAGCACGTGCGCTTAACCTCGGGGGCGGAACACCTCCTCCAGGCAGCGGCCAAGCGGATGCTCCTTTCCGCCAGGAGCTACGACCGCCTCCTCCGGGTAGCCCGCACCATTGCCGACCTGCAGGGAGCGGAGAGCGTGGAGGAAAACCACGTGGCCGAGGCCTTGGCCTACCGCAAGACCCTTTAACCCACCTGGGCAGCTAGCCAGGGAACAAGGGCCTCCGCCGCCGCGAGGTTGGTGGCCAAGGGCACCCCGTGCACGTTGCACACCCGCATGAGGGCCTGCACGTCGGGCTCGTGGGGCTTGGGGGTGAGGGGATCCTGGAAGAAGAGCACGCAAAGTACCTTTCCCTCAGCCACCCTGGACCCGATCTGCATATCCCCTCCCAGGGGACCGGAAAGAACCCGCTCCACCTCGAGGCCGGTGGCCTCCTGGATGCGTTTCCCCGTGGTGCCCGTGGCCAGGAGGGGGAAGCGGGAAAGAAGCTCCCGGTGCCGTTGGCAAAAGGCCACCATATCGTCCTTCTTGGCATCGTGGGCAATGAGGGCCAAGACCTTCATGGGGCCATTGTATGCTCCTTTCCATGGAAACCCTCACCTTAAAGGAAGCCCAGAGGCAGGTGGACGCCTGGATCAGCCAGTTCCAGGAGGGCTATTTCCCGCCTCTTCTCATGCTGGCTCGCCTGACGGAGGAGCTAGGGGAGGTGGCCCGGGTCCTGGCCCACCGCCATGGGAAGACGCCCAAGCCAGGGGAGGAGGAAGGGGATCTGGCCATGGAGCTCGCCGACCTCCTCTTCGTCCTCATCTCCCTGGCCAACCGGGAGGGGATCGATCTGGAGGAAGCCTTCCTCAAGGCCATGGCCAAGTACCGGGACCGGGACGGGGAGCGCTGGACCCGGAAAGGAGGCTAGGATGGAGCGCCCCTGCCTGGAAGCCCAGGGCCTGCACAAGCGCTTCGGGGCCCTCGAGGCCGTGAAAAAGGTCCACCTTACCCTACGACCTGGCGAGATCCTGGCCTTCCTGGGGAAAAACGGCGCGGGCAAAAGCACCACGGTGAAGATGCTTTCGGGCCTCCTCCTTCCCGATGAGGGAGAGGTGCGCCTTTTGGGGAAGAACCCCTTCCGGGAACCCCTCGCTTTGAAGCACCTGGGAGCGGTCCTGGAGGGGAACCGCAACACCTACTGGCGGCTTACTCCCCTGGAAAACCTGGTCTACTTCGGGGTGGCCCGGGGCCTCCGCCTTGCCGCCGCCAGGAAGCGGGCCTTGGAACTCCTGGAGGAGTATGCGCTCCTGGAAAAAGCCCACACGGAGGTGCGCCACCTCTCCCGGGGAATGCAGCAGAAACTGGCCCTCCTCCAGGCCCTGGTCCACGACCCCGAGGTGCTCCTGCTGGACGAGCCCACCCTGGGCCTGGATGTGGAAACCGCCCTGCTGATGCAGCAAAAGATCCGGGCCCTGGCCCAGGCGGGCAAGGCCATCCTCCTCACCACCCACCAGATGGAGGTGGCCGAAGCTCTGGCCGACCGGGTGGCCATCATCCACCGGGGCGAGGTGATCCTGGAGGAAACCAAGGAGCGCCTCCTGGCCCGTTTCTCCGGGGAATACTACGTGTTGGAGCTGGAAAAACCACCTCCCCTCGAGGTGCTCCAGCACCTGCGGGCCTTGGGCATAGAGGGCGAAAACCCCTTTTTCTTCCGCGGCGACGGGGAGGCCATCTGGCAGGTTTTGGAAGCGGTAAAACCCCTCCCCTTAAAACGGGTGGCCAAGGCCGAGGCAGATCTCCTGGAAGTTTTCCTGAAGGTGGTGAACCATGTTTGACCTGTTCCTGGCGGAGTTTTGGCGGCACCTCCTGGCCCTGCGCCGCTACCCCCTGGAACTTTTGGGTGCGGTGGTCAGCCTAAGCCTCCTCTTCTACCTCCTCTTCCTGGGAGCGCGCTTTCTGGCCGGGCCGGGGGCAGAGTTCGGGGGCAGGCTGGAAGCCGTCTTGGTGGGGTACTTGCTCTGGTCCTTCACCCTGCTTTCCTATAGCAGCCTCTCCTTTGGCCTCACCGAGGAGGCCCAGACAGGCACCCTGGAGCAGGTCTTCCTTACCCCCTATGGGCCGATTCCCCTTTTTCTGGTGCGTAACCTCTCCGGGCTCCTCATCCAGGGGCTCCTGGTCTTTCTCATCGCCTTGGTGCTCATGGCCCTCACGGGAGCCCGCCTTTCCTTCAATCCCTGGGTGGTTCTCCCCTTCCTGGCCGTTCTCCTGGGGGGGTATGGCCTCGGGTTTGCCATGGGCAGCCTGGCCCTTTTATACAAGCGCATCGGCCAGCTTCTGGGCCTTTCCGAGTTCCTCTTGCTCTTTCTCCTGCAAGTCCCAGGCCAGGGGCTTTTTCTCCTCCTGCCCATGGTTCCCGGGGCCGCCTTAGCCCGGAGCATGCTGGCGGAAGGAGCCCCCCTGGACCCCCTGTTCCTGCTTCTGGCCTTCCTGAACGGCTTCCTCTACCTGGGCCTGGGGCTTTTCCTCTTCAAACTGGCGGTACATCGGGCCAAGAAGCTGGGGCTTTTGCATGGCTATTAGGCTTGTCCTCCTCGCCCTGGGACCCGCCCTGGCCCTGGGCCTGGGACGGTTCGCCTACGCCCTGGTCCTGCCCCTCATGCAAAGCGCCTGGGGGCTTTCCTACGTCCAAGCGGGGATCCTGGGAAGCGCCAACACCCTGGGCTATTTGGTGGGGGCTTTTTTCAGCCACCGCCTCCTGGGCCGGGTGGGCTACCGGAAAGGGTTCTTTCTGGCCCTCCTCCTGCAGGGCCCCATCCTGGCCCTCACGGGGATGGAAAACCTCCCCCTGGTCTTCAGCCTGCGGTTTCTCCAGGGTTTTCTGGGCGCCCTGGTCTTCGTGGGAGGGGCGGCCCTCCTCATGGCCCTGGGTAGCTCCGGGCGATCCCTGGGGATCTACTATGGGGGCGTGGGCCTGGGGCTTCTTCTGGCCCCGTGGCTCCTATGGGGAGCCGCCGAGCCCACGGGGGCCTGGGCCAGGCTGGGCCTGTATAGCCTCCTGCTGGGCCTGCCCACCCTCCTCTCCTGGCCTCTTCTGAAAGAACCCCCACCCCCCGTCCAGGGCGAGGGAAGCCTCTGGCCTATCCTTCCCCTACTCCTGGCCTACGGCCTTTACGGGGCGGGGTACATCGGCTACATGACCTTCGTGGCGGCGGTGGTGGGGGACTCCCTGGTCCTCTTCGGCCTCCTGGGCCTGGGAGCCCTTCTCACCGGACCCGTCTGGGGGCCCTGGGTGGAGCGGGTAGGGGGGAGAAAAGGGCTTTTCCACGTGCTTCTGGTGCTCTTCCTGGGAAGCCTTCCACCCCTGGCCCTGCACCTTCCCGCCCTAAGCGCCCTCCTCTTCGGCCTCTCCTTCCTGGGGGTGATCACCGCCCTCACCCAGGCCTTCCGCACCCTCCTTCCCCCTTCCGCCTGGCCCCGGGCCATGGGGCTTTCCACGGCCGCCTTCGCCCTGGGGCAGGCGGTGGGGCCTGCCGTGGCCGGGTTCTTTGCGGAGATGGCGGGGCGGGGGGAGGGGGCGCTTTGGGCGGCCAGCGTCCTCCTCTTCCTGGCCCTCCTCCCCACCTGGTCCGGCCCTCAGAAACCGTAAAGGGCCCGGTACTTCTCCTCCAGGTAGGCCAAAAAGGGCTGGGCGCTGGGGAGCATGCCGGTCACCCGCTCCACCAAGGCCTTGGGGCGGAAGCGGCTACCCTCGGCGTGGATGTTCTTACGGGTCCAGTCCAAAAAGGCATGGAACTCCCCCCGGCGGAACTGGCCCTCGAGGTCCCCAAGCTCCTCCTGGGCCTTTTGGAAGAACTGGGCGGCGTAGAGGTTGCCCAGGGTGTAGGTGGGGAAGTAGCCGAAAAGCCCCCCAGACCAGTGCACGTCCTGCATCACCCCGTCCTTGTAGTCCTTGGGAGCCACCCACAGGTAGGCCCGGTACCGTTCCGCCCAGGCCCCGGGGAGGTCCTCCAAGGCAAGCTCCCCCCGGAAGAGGGAAAGCTCCAGCTCCAGGCGCACCAGGATGTGGAGGTTATACGTGACCTCGTCCGCCTCCACCCGGATGAGGGAGGGCTCCACGGCGTTGATGGCCCGGTGGAAGTCCTCCAGGGCCACGTCCCGGAGGCTTGGGAAGTGCTCCTTGGCCCGGGGGAAAAACCGCTCCCAAAAGCCCAGGGAACGGCCCACCAGGTTCTCCCAGGTGCGGCTTTGCGACTCGTGAACCCCCAGGGAGACCGCCTCCCCCCTTGGAGTCCCCCAGTGCTCCTTGGGCAGGCCCTGCTCGTAGAGGGCATGGCCCATCTCGTGCAGGGTGCCGAAGATGCCGGCGTTGAAGAAGTCCTCAAAGTAGCGGGTGGTGATGCGCACGTCCCCGGGCCCGATGGAGATCTCAAAGGGATGGGCAGTGGGGTCCAGGCGGCCCGCCTCGAGGTCGTAGCCGCAGGCGGCGAGAAGCTCGAGGGCAAAGGCCTTCTGGGCCTCCTTGGGATAGGAACGGTGCAGGATGGTGGTGTCAGGTTTCCGGCCGCTACCCAGGATCCGGTCCAAAGGCCCCTGAAGCCCCTCCCTCAGCTGGGCGAAAAGGGGCAGAAGCTCCCCCGAGCGCATCCCCGGTTCGAACCCGTCCAGAAGGGCATCGTAAACCTCCCCATAGGGCGGGTCCCCGGGAGCCACGGGAAGGCCGTAGAGGATCTCCGCCTTCTCCTTAGTGAGGGCAAACACCCGGCGCAAGTAGGGCAGAAACCCCTGCCAGTCGTCCCTGGGACGGGCTTCCTCCCAGTAGCTTTCCGCCTCGCTTTGCGCCTGGGCCAGCTCCACCATGAGCCGCTCGGGAATGGCCCGGGTGCGCTCGTAGGCCTGCCGCCACTCCCGGACGTTGACCGCCGCATCGGATAGGGGATCCTGCACCAGGTGGGAGCCCTCCACCGCCGAAAGCCATTCCCCAACCCTGGGGTCGGTGGCCCGCTGGTGGAGGAGCCGGGCCAGGGCGGCCATCTGCCTTGCCCGGTGCTCGTGCCCCTTCTTCGGGATCATGGTGCGCTGGTCCCAGGCGGCAAGGGCGCCTAAAGAGGCCAGGTAGGCGGTTTCCCTCTGAAACTCCAAGAGCTTCTGGTAGGCAGCTTCGGGCGTCACGGGAAAATCCTACACCACCCCCTTCAAAAGACTGTGAAGGCCAGGCTACCCCCGTAGAATGCCCGTATGTGGTCCCTCTTCGCCCTGCTTTTGGGCCTTGTGGTGGGGTCTTTCTTAAACGTGGTGATCCACCGTATCCCCCGGAAGGAGTCCATCGCTTTCCCTCCCTCCCGCTGCCCCCACTGCGGCCACCCTTTGGGCCCCCTAGACCTCGTCCCCATCCTCTCCTACCTCCTCCTTAAGGGGCGGTGCCGCTACTGCCGAAGCCCCATCTCCCCCCGCTACCCCCTGGTGGAGGCCCTGACCGGGGGGCTTTTTCTCCTGGCCAGCCGCTTTTATCCCCCAGGGGTGGAGGCCCTCCTGGTTTTCGCCTTCCTGGCCTTCTTGGTGGCCCTCTCCTTCCTTGACCTGGACACCTTTGAGCTTCCCGATACCCTCACCTACGGCCTCCTCTTCCTAGGGCTCCTTTCCGCCTACCTCCTTTCCTTCCCCCGACCCTTTGCCGAGGCCCTGGACGGGGCCTTGATCGCCGCCGGGGTCCTGGGGCTGGTGGCAGGGTACGGAGGGCTTTTCCTGAGGCGCTTCCGCGAGGCCAGGGCGGAGGTGCCCGTGGGACCCCACCAGGTGCACATGGCAGCCCTTTTCGGTGCCCTCCTGGGCCCGGGGGTGGGCATGGCCCTGGCCTTCCTCACCTGGGCCCTTTCGGGGCGCACGGGAAAACCCGTGGTGCTTCCCGACCGGATAACCCTTCCCCTTCTGCCCTTGGCCTGGCTCCTGGCCCCCTACCTGGGAGCCGACCTCCTCAGCACCTTGAAAGGGTCCTTCCTGGCGGCAGGGGGATTGGCCCTGGCGGGAGGGCTTTACTGGGCCTTCAAGCCCCAAGGGGAAACGGAGGAAGAGCCCATAGCCATGGGCTACGGGGACGTGAAGCTCCTTGGGGCCCTTGGGGCCTGGCTTGGGCTTTATAGCCTTCTCGCCCTTTTCCTGGGGGTGCTCTTCGGGGCCCTGGTGGGCCTGGCCTTCCGGCAACGGAAAATCCCCTTCGGCCCCTACCTGGCCCTGGGGGGGATTGTGGCTTTCTTCTACGGGGAAGCCTTGTGGCGGGCCTATCTGGCCTGGCTCGGGCTATAGTTAAGGGGATGCCGCTGGACCTCTCTCCCATCCTGGCCCAAAGGCGGAGCGTGCGCCGCTTCAAACCGATGCCCATCCCTGAAGGAGACCTGGAAAAGCTCCTCTTCGCCCTGCAAAGAGCCCCCACCGACGCCAGCGCCCAGCTGTATAGCGCCATCCGGGTAACGGATCCCGAGTTAAGGGACAAGGTGGCCCAGCTTTCCGGTAACCAGGAGCACATCCGCCAGGCGGCGGAGTTCTTCGTTTTCCTGGCGGACGTCCATCGCCTGGAAAGGCTTCTCGCCCACCGGGGGGAAAGGATGGCCTTCTGGCCCAAAACCGCCCTGCACTTTGCCCTCTTGGATGCGGGGCTTGCCGCCAGCTACCTGGCCCTTACCGCCGAGGCCCTGGGCTACGGGGTCTGCTTCATCGGAGGGGTGCTGAACGGGGTGGAGGAGCTCATCAACCTCCTGGAGCTTCCCAGAGGGGTCATCCCCGCGGTGGGCCTGGCGGTGGGCGTTCCGGATGAGGAAGGCCCCCCCAGGCCCCGGCTTCCGAGGAGCCTGGTGGTGCACGAAAACCGGTACCGGCCCTACAGCCCGGAGGACCTCGAGGCCGCCTTCCAGGCCATGGCCCCCTACAGCCGGGTGGGGGACTGGGGAAGGGTCCTGAGGCGGTACTTCGCCCAAGGGGGCACCATGGAGGAACGGGAAAGGCCCTACGGGCGGGCGGCAAGCCGCCAGGGGTTTGACCCCGACCTTCCCCCTGGGGCCGCCTTCTACTCCCTGGGGGGGCTCCTGGAGGAGGCCCTGGGGGAAGCCCGGGCCGTGCTCTTCCGCAAGGGGGAGGCCTGGCTGGAGCGGGAAACCGAAGCCTTCCGAGGGGAAGGAAGCCCAGGGGAGGCCCTCCTCACCGCCCTGAGGAAGGCCCGGGGGGAGATGAAGGACTGGCCCTGAACCCCGGCGCAGCCTATCTCAAGGCCTCCCGCACCACCCGCCGGGCACCCCGGTAGGCCTTCTGGTAGAAGGGAGCCTCGAGGCTCTCAATCACCACCCGGCTCCCGTAGCTGCTGGCGTGGGCGAAGACCCCCCGGCCCAGGTAGAGGCCCACGTGGTCTATATCCTTTCCCCCAAAGCTGAAGAAGACCAGGTCCCCCGGGCGCAAGGACTCGGCGGCGGGAAAGGCCTGAAACTGCTCCCGGGTGGTGCGGGGTAGGGCTATGCCCAGCTCGGCGTAGACCTGGGCTACAAAGGCTGAGCAGTCCAGGGAGGTGGGCGAGTTAGCCCCGTACTTGTAGGGCACCCCCAGGTAGCGGAGGACGATCTTGAGAAGCGGGCTTTCCGGGTCGTAATCCTCGCCTACCCCCAGGGGGGATTCCCCCGGGTCACGGGTATGGCCTCCACCCTGGGGCGAGGGAGGGGATTCCGGGGAGGCTTTCCCCCTGGATCCATCCTCCCCCCTGGGGGCCGGGATCCTCAGGGTCTGGCCCACCTTAAGCCCCGGCGTGGAAAACCCGTTGAGGCGCATGAGCTCTTCCACCGTGGTGCCGTAGCGGCGCGCCAGGGAGAAAAGGGTATCCCCGGGGGTCACCACGTGGATGCGCTCCCCCCCTTGGGGAAGCCTGAGCACCTGCCCCGGCTGGATGAGGAAGGTATCCAGGCCATTGAGGCGCATGAGCTCTTCCACCGTGGTGCCGTAGCGCCGGGCGATGGAGAACAGGGTATCCCCTGGGGCCACGGTGTGCGATAGGGCAGGCCCTTCCAAAGAGCCCCCTTGGGGAGAGCTCACCTGGGCCAGGGCCCAGGGGAAAAGCAAACATAGGACCGCCAGGGCCAACCTGCGGGGCATGGCCCCATTCTACAGGAGGAAGCGCCCCTTGGCCTTTTCCCGGGGGTGTGCTACAATCCCGGAAGGCGGGGGCCGTTAGCTCAACTGGCAGAGCACCGGTCTCCAAAACCGGGGGTTGGAGGTTCGAGTCCTTCACGGCCCGCCATGCCAGCCCAAAGGGCTAGGTTTAAGGCCCCTCGAGGGCCTTTTTTTAAATCCTTCCGCCTGCCATGCAGGATTACCAGGTGCTCATCGTGGGGGCGGGCTTTGCGGGGAGCGAGGCCGCCTACCGTTTGGCGCAAAGGGGGGTGCGGGTGGGCCTCCTCACCCAGAGCCTGGACTCGGTGATGATGCCCTTTTTGCCCCCAAAGCCCCCTTTCCCGGAGGGGAGCCTCCTGGCCCAAGTCTACCACCCGGCCGATCCCCGGCTTTGGGCCTTCCACGCCCGGGCCAAGTACCTCCTGGAAAACCAGCCCAACCTGCATCTTTTCCAGGCCACCGCCACGGAGCTCCTCCTCGAGGGGAAAAGGGTGGTGGGGGTGGGCACGTGGGAGGGCCCCCCGGCCAGGGCCTTCCATGTGGTGCTGGCGGTGGGAAGCTTTCTCGGGGCCAGGCTCCGCATGGGCGAGGTGGAGGAGGAGGCGGGCCGGCTCTCCGAGGCCAGCTACCCGGACCTCTTCCTCCACCTCCAGGCCCTGGGCTTCCGCTTCCTGAAACGGGAAAGGGAGGTACCCCAAACCCCGGGAACCCCTGGCTACACCGTCAGCTACCACGCCTTCCATCCGGAGGAATGGGAGGAGGCCACCTTCCGTCTAACCAGGCTCGAAGGGCTTTACGCCGTGGGCCTTTGCGTGCGGGAAGGAGAGTATGCCCTCATGAGCCAAGAAGGCCTGCGCCTGGCGGAGCACCTTCTCCATAAGCTTGGGTAGGGGTTTTTCCCCCGGATCCACAAGCTGTTCCCTTCGGAAAGCCGCCCCTTCCCCATCCCAAGGAGCCACGTACACCCCCACCCGTAGCCTGCGGTGGGTGAGGGTGTGGTGCACCTCCCCGGCGAAGCGGGGATCCACCCCAAAGCTTCGCACCCTCCGGGGAAGTTCCTCCTGGGGAAAGAGCGGCACCCCGTAAAGCCCGGCGAAACGCCCTTCCAGCTTCTCCAGGTAAACCCCTTCCCTCCCCCAAAGGACCAGGGCCGCCAGGGCTTCCTCCCGCACTTTTCGCCTCCTGGCCCCTGGGTAACGCCCCGGGTCCACCCGCCCCTGGCACAAGGGGGCGACGGGGCACTTCGGGCAAAGGGGCCTCCGGGGTAGGCACACCGTGGCCCCCAGGTCCATGAGGGCTTGGTTCCACTCCCCCGGGGCTTCCCCTTGGGGCAGAAGGCCTTGGGCCAGGTTTCGAAGCATCCTGGGGGCAGGGTTTTCCAGGACAAAAACCCGGGAAAGCACCCGCCTCACGTTCCCGTCCACCGCCGCTACCCTTTCCCCAAAGGCCAGGGAAGCCACCGCCGCCGCCGTGTACGGACCCAGGCCGGGAAGCTTAAGAAGCTCGGCGTAGCTGCGGGGCAGGGCCTCCACCTCCTGGGCCAGGCGGTGGAGGTGAAGGGCCCGGCGGTAGTAGCCCGCTCCCTGCCAGGCCTTAAGCACCTCCTCCAAGGAAGCCTCCCGCAAGGCCTTTAGGGTAGGGAAACGGGCAAGGAAGCGGTGGTAGTAAGGGATGGCCTGGGCGGTGCGGGTTTGTTGGAGGAGTACCTCGGCCACCAGGATGCGGTAGGGGTCCTTCTCCCCCCGCCAGGGAAGGGAGCGGGGGTTTTCCCGGTACCAGGCGAGCAGAGCTTCCTGAAACTTCTCCATGCTCAGTGGACCCCGAAAAGCCTTCGGTGCTCCACCATGAGACAACGATCGGCCACCACGGGAATGCCCGCTTCCTTTAACGCCTCTTCAAAGCCCGGATGGCGGATGCCGGTCTGCAGCCACACCAGGCCCGGCCTCAGGGCCAAGACCTCCGGCAGGTGGGCCAAGAGGGCCTCCGGAGGGCGGAAGACCTCCAGGATATCCACGGGCTCGGCAATCTCCTTCAGGCTCGCCACCACCCGCATCCCGAAAAGCTCTTCCCCGGCAAAGCGAGGGTTAACGGGCAGGATGCGGTACCCCTTCTCCCAGAGGTACCGGGGCACGTAGTGGGCGGGGCGGGAAGGATCCTTGTGGGCCCCGAGAACGGCGATGCTCCGGGCCCTTTCCAGGTAGGCCTTGAGCTCCAGGTCGGTCATGGCCGGTAGTCCAGGGGCCTCAGGTAAAACTCCCCGATGGCCGTGGAGGAAAGGAGGGCCACGGTGGGAAGGGCCCGCTTCCAGTGGGTGCGGTTTACCCGCTCCTTAACCCGCCCTATCTCCTCCTGGGTGTAGCCCAGGCTCTCTATGTAGGCATCGGGGTAGCCCTTCAGATAATGCTCCAGGATGACATCCGCCCGGAGGTAGCGCACCCCCAGGTCCCCCTCGTCCGTCTGGCCCGGGATGAGATCCGCGGTGGGGACCTTCTCCACCACCGCCTGCGGCACCCCCAGGTGGCGGGCCAAGCCCCAGACCTGGGTCTTGTAGAGGTCCCCCAAGGGGTTCACGGGGGGGGTGTCGTCCCCGTGCCAGGTGAAGTAGCCGAAAAGCCTTTCCGTCTTGTTGCCCGTGCCCAGGGGCAAGGCCTGGTAGGCCTGGGATTTGTCAAAGAGCACCATCATCCGCGCCCGGGCCATGAGGTTGCCCTTGCGGTGGGGGGTGAGGTCCGGGGTCATGGCGGCATAGCCCTCCACCATGGGGGTAATGTCCACCTCCTCCAGGTCCACCCCGAAGGTCTCCGCCACCAGGTAGGCGTGCTCCCGGGAAAGGGGGCTGGAGTCCCGGTGGGGCAGGAAGAGGGCATGGACCCGCTCCTGCCCCAGGGCCCGCACCGCCAGGGCCAAGGTGGTGGCGGAGTCCACCCCTCCGGATACCGCCACGATGGCCTTCTCGTAGCCCCGCCAGGCCAGCTCCTCCCGGATAAAGCGGGTGAGGAAGTCCGCCACCAGGGGCCAGTTGAGCTCCAGGCTTTCCTGGGCTTTGGGCGCCTGAACGATCCTCATCCTCCCTCCTTTCCAAGAACCCTCTCCAGGTCCGGGAGAAGAAGGGGGAGGGCCGCCTCGAGGTCCGAAAGGAGGGGGCTGTCGTAGCGCACCGGGGGAATCCGCCCGGGGTCCAGGTCAAAGAGCAAGGCCGCCTCCTCAAAGAGGGGGGCCTCGGCCAGGATGCGCCCCTCCGGCCCCACCGCCAGACTTCCCCCGCTCATCCCCTTCCCCCCCTCAAACCCCACCAGGCTGGAGAGCACCACGTACACCCCGTGCTCCGCCGCCACCGCCCGGGCCAGGGTTCGCCAGCGCTCCACGTTCTCCGGGCGTTCCCCCTGGAAGCCCCTGGCCGGGCTTGCCGCCGGCACGTAGATGGCCTCCGCCCCATCCAAGGCGGCAATGGCCGCGGTGATGGAGTGCCAGAAGTCCTCGCAGATGAGGATGGCCACCCGGCCGAAACGGGTGTTAAAGGCCTCCACCTGCCTGCCCCGGGCCAGGTAGCGCTCCTCGTCAAAAACCCCGTAGGTGGGCAGGAAGACCTTGCGGTGCACGTGAACCACGCGGTGGGGAAGCTCGAGGTAGGCGGCGCTGTTGTAATAGGCCCCCTCATCCCGCTCATAGAAGCCCACCACCACGTCCAAAAGCCCCTCCCACCCCACGGCCCGGTGCACCCCTGAAAGGAGCTCCAAAAGCTCGTGGCGGGTCAGGGCCAGTTCCCGCACCCCTCCCTGCAGGAAATACCCGGTCAGGGCGGCCTCGGGAAGGACCACCACCTCGGGGGCATGGGGACGGAGGGCCTCGAGGCGCTCCGCCAAGCGGGCCAGGTTCTCCTTAACCCTGGCCTTCTCCGGACGAAACTGCAAGATGGCGTGCCGGATCACGGATCTAGCCTACACCCCCATGAACCGTAGCGCTGGGCTCCAGGTAAAGCCTGGGGTCCGCCTCCGGGAAGGGGTTATCCCGCTCCTCCAGGGCCTTAAGCTCCTCGGGGGAAACCCCTCGGAGGAGCTGAAAGAAGGCCTCGGCGTGCCCCTGGTAACGTTCCTTGGCGTATTCCACCGCCTGGGCGGTGTCTATGAGGAAGGGCCAGTCGGAGGCCTCGAGGAGCAAGAGCTCCCGCATGGCCTGCTGGAGCACCCTGGAGGGCAGGTTGCCGTGGCGCACCGCCTCCCGCATGGCCCCTTCCGCCCGGTACACCGTGCGCCAGTAGTCCCAGGTGGCCTCGTTGAGCCAGACCCTATGGTCCCCACCCCGGCCCCAGGAACCCTCGGGCAAGGCGGAGCGCACCGCCTTGCCCTGGACCGCCTCCTTCGCCGTCACCGCCTGCGCCCCCCTCCTTTGGGCCAGAAGCCTCAGCACCTCCTCCAGCCAAGCCACCCCCTCGTACCACCAGTGGCCGAAGAGCTCGGCGTCGTAGGGGGCCAGGATCACCCCATCCGGGTGCTCCCGGGAAAGCCGCTCTACCAAATCCACGAAGTGAACGGCATGCTCCTTCACCTTGAGAAAGGCCGCCTCGGGATCGTAGGGCGCCTTGGCCGAGAGGTCCGCCTGGCGGTGGGTCACCCGCCAGTGGTGGAGGCCGGAGATGGGGTCCTTGCGGTGGAACTCCCGGTAAAGCCCCTCCCCCGGGTAGCCATAGTCGGCGCTCCAGACCTGCAAGGAGGTCTCCAGGTTGCGGGCCAAAACCCTCAGGCCCGACTCCAGCTCGTGGACGTAGTAGGTGGCCTCAGCGCTTTCCACCGGACCCAAGGAGGCCTCCCCGTAAGGGGAAAGGGGCCTTCCCCCCTGGACCAGGTGGGCGTCCACGAAGGTGTAGCGGATCCCCGCCCGCATGAGAAACTCGTCTACCCCCGGCCTGACCCCTTCCGGGGCCCCCTCCACAGGGGGCTTCCAGGGGCCCCTGGGCCGGTAGGCCATCTCGGGAAGCCAGTAGCCCGTGGGATCCTTGGCGAAGTGGCGGCGGTAGGTGATCACCCCGGTTTTGATCTGGGCCCAAAGGGCCTCGTCGTAGCCCAGAAGGGGGGAGTAGCCGTGGGTAGCGCTGGAGGTGAGAAGCTCCACCTGGCCCCGGTCCTGGGCCCGGCGGAAGGCGGCAAGGAGGTCCCCCCTCAGGTGGTGGAAGTGATCCAGGGTGAGTTCCCAAAAGGCCACCTGGTGGAGGGCGCTGGCCTCGAGGTCCGTCCCCTGGTAACGGAGATAATCCCCCTGGGCCCGCTCCAGCCGATCCCTGGCATACGCCCAAAAGCCTTCCCTCACCTTGGCATCCGTCAGCTGCTCCGCCAGGATGGGGGTGATCCCCAAAGTAAAACGGGCCTCCACCCCTTCGGCATAAAGCCTCTCCAGGAGCCTAAGAAGCGGCAGATAGGTTTCCGCCATGGCCTCGTAGAGGGTTTCCTCCCCAAAGGGCCACATCCCATGGGAGCGCACGTAGGGGAGGTGGGCGTGGAGGACCAGGGCAAAGCGCGCCATAGGTCTAGCGTACCACGGTGCCTTCCCCGGCCAGGGCCCGCCTTATGGGGTCTTCCACCCGGGCATCGGCGAAAACCACCCGCTTCACTCCCCCCTTCACCGCCTCCACCGCCCCCATCACCTTCCGCTTCATCCGCCCCTGGGCCAGGGAAAGGTACTCGGGGTCCTCCACCCTATCCACGGGGATTTCCCGCACCAGGCTGGCCTCATCGGGGTAACGGGCCAGAAGGCCCGGCACGTTGGAGAGGTACACCAGGGCCTCCGCCTGGTAGACGCTGGCGAGAAGGGCCGCCACCTGGTCCCCGTCGGTATTGATGGCCTCCCCCTCGTAGCTGATGGCGGGAGGGGTGATGACCGGGAGATACCCCGCCCCCAGGAGAAGGTCCAATAGATCCCGGTTCACCCGCTCCACGGTGCCCGTGTAGTCCCCGCGGTGGATCTTGATCTTTCCGTCTTCCACATACTTCACCGCGGTCTTGCGGCGGCCCTCCAGAAGCCTTCCATCCAGCCCGGAAAGCCCCAGGGCGTTGGCCCCTTCCCTTTGCAAAAGCTCCACCAGGCGCTTGTTCACCAGGCCGCAGTAGACCATCTCAAAGATCTCCAGGGTCCTGCGGTCGGTGAGGCGGCTCACCTGCCCCCCGGGGTGGGTGAGGAACCGGGGCGGGTGGCCCAGGGCCTCCGCCACCTTGTTGGTTTCGGCGCTCCCCCCGTGGACCAAAAGAAGCCTCACCCCCTCCTTCCACAAGGAGGCGGCATCCCTGGCCACCGCCTCGTAGTTGATGCCCTCGGCACCCCCTACCTTGACCACGATCACGGCAACCCCCCTTGCCCCTACGGGTGCAGTCCCGGGAAATCGAGGCCCAGGGTCTCGGGCCAACCCATGCGGAGGTTTAGGGCTTGCAGGGCATGCCCGGCGGTACCCTTCACCAGGTTGTCGATGGCGGTCATCACCACCAGCCTCCCCGTGTCCTCCTCCAGCTCAAAGCCGATGTCCGCATAGTTGGTGCCCTGGACGAAGCGGGGGTCGGGATAGCGGTGAATGCCCTTTTTCTGCTTGACGATACGGATGAAAGGCTCACCCCCATAGGCCTCCCGGTACGCCTGCCAGACATCCCGCTCGCTCCAGCCATCCTGCAAAAAGGCCTGGGCGGTCATGAGGATGCCCCGCACCCGGTCGGTGGCGATGGCGGTGAGGTGCACCTCGGGCTTGCCGGGAAGGTTCTCCACCACCTCGGCGGTGTGGCGGTGGCCCGTGGGCTTGTAGACCCGGATGGAGCCGGCCCGCTCGGGATGGTGGCTGGCAGGGCTGGGCTCGGCCCCCGCCGCCGAGGTGGAGATGAGGAGGGTGACGAAGATGGGTCCGGGCTTCAGCACCCCTCCTTTAAGGAGGGGGTACAGGCCCAGAAGCGTGGCGGTGGCGTTGCACCCGGCCCCCGCCATCCAGTCCGCTTCCTTAAGCCTCTCCCGGTAAAGCTCGGGCAGGGCGTAGACAAAGCGGCCGAGAAGCTCGGGCCTGGGATGCTCCCCGTAGTACTTGCGGTAGAGGTCCAGGTCCTTAAGGCGGAAGTCCGCGGAAAGGTCGATGAGGATGGGGGCTAGATCCGCATAGCGCTCAAACTCCTGGGCGAAGACCCCGTGGGGCAGGGAAAGCACCAGGATGTCGGCGGGCTCCAGTTTTTCCGGGGGGATGAACTTCAGGTTGGTTCTCCCCCTCAGGTTGGGATGGACGAAGGCCACGGGCTCGCCGGCAAAACGCCTCGAGGTCACCTGCTTCACCTCGAGGTGAGGGTGGGAAAGAGCCAGACGCAAAAACTCCCCCCCCGCATACCCCGAGGCCCCCACGATGGACAAGGTCTTTTTCCCGGCGCTCATGAAGCCGTCCTCCCTTGCTCCCACGTGTACCGGAGGATCTCCCCCGGGATGTCCACCCCCGTGGTGTGCACGGAGTTCTTGAACTCCATGGTGTGGTTCACCTCGTTCACCAAAAGGCCCCGCTCGGACTCAAAGAGGTCGATGGCCACCACCCCGCCCCCCACCGCCTGGGCCGCCCGCACGGAAAGCTCCGCGATCTCCGGGGTTACGGGGCAGTTTTCCGCCTGCCCTCCCCGGGCGGTGTTGGTGATCCAGTGCTGGCTCCTCCGGTAGATGGCGGCGATGGCCCTATCCCCCACCACGAAGACCCGTATGTCCCGCCCCGGCTTCCTCACGTACTCCTGCAGGTAAAGGAGCTGGTGCTGAACCCCCCCCAGAACCTCCTTGTGCTCCAGGATGGCCTCGGCGGCCTCCCGGTCGGTGATCTTGGCGAGAAGCCTTCCCCAGCTCCCGATCACCGGCTTCAGCACCACGGGATAGCCCCATTCCTCCATAAGCTTCAGGGCCTCCTCCGCATCGGTGAGGAGGGCGGTTCTGGGCTGGGGCAGGCCATGGCGCTCCAGGGCCACGCTGGTGGCCCACTTATCCCCGCAGGTTTCCATGACCTCGGGCCGGTTCACCACGGGGATGCCTAAGGCGGTGAGGTAACGGGCCACGGCCAGGCCCCGGGTCTGGCTCACGCAGCGCTCCAGGGCCACCGTGACCTCCTCCAGCTCCTTGGGCCTCTCCCCCAGGACCAGGCGCAAGGCGGGAACATAGACCTTCCTGTAGGGAATGCCCAGAGCCTCAGCCCTCTCAAAGAGCATCTTCTCGTCGGGGCGGATGCGGTCGTACAGGATGGCCAGCATGGCGATGGCTCTTCCCCTTCCAGGAATCCCCGGACCGGGCTGAAGCCCGGCCCAGGGCCTCGAGGCTCCCTACCCTAAGGGGATGGCCTCACTCTCCCCAGTCCTCCGCCTCCTCCGGGGCGGGCTCCAGGCGAAGGGGGTCAAGCCCCACCACCTCCAGCTCCGCGCCGCAGTCCTCGCACACCACAAGTTCCCCCAACTCGGGGTTTGCCAGGGTCAGCTCCGCACCGCATTCAGGGCAAGTGGCTACCATTCCTCGTCCTCCTCGTCCACTTCACTCCAGTCAGGGACAAACCGGAAGCCGCACTCCGGGCACTCCACCTCTTGGCCTCGATCCTCCTCGGATACCTCAAAGGTATAGCCGCAACGGGGGCAGTCCACGAAGAAGCCCTCCAGGCCTTCCTCGGTCACCTCCACCTCGAGGGGATCCAGGGAGACCACCTCCAAAAAGGCCCCGCAGGCTTCGCACTCCAGCACGTCCCCTACTTCCAGGGTCTCCATGTCCTCGGCCAGCACCACGCTGGCCTCGCCGCACACCGGGCAGGTGATCTCCAGGTCCTCCATAAACCCCAGTCTACTCTCCCGGGAAGTGACCATACTTCTTGTAGTAGTCCAGCAGGGAACCCTCCCTCAAAGCCTCCAAGAGGAAGGACGGCGGGGGACGAAGGGCGAAGCGCTCTCCTCCCCGCACCAGAACCCCCGTTTCCAGATCCAGGTCCACCGTATCCCCGTCCTCTAGCGCATCCACCACCTCCTCCGACTCGAAGGGAATGATCCCCAGGTTCACCAGGTTGCGGAAGAAGATGCGGGCGTAGCTTTTGGCGATGACCGCCCGAATGCCCAGCTTGCGCAAGGCCTCGGGAGCGTACTCCCGGCTACTGCCAAGCCCCGCGTTCCTCCCAAAGACCAAGATGTCCCCCGGCCTCACCTCCTTGGCGAACTCGGGCCGCAGGTGGGCGAAGGCGAAGGTGTGGAACCGGTCCTCCCCCACCATGAAAGGAGCGTACTTGCCGGGAAGGATGTCGTCCGTGTTGATGTGGTCGCCAAACTTCCAAACCCTAGGCATGGGCTTCCTCCTGAGGCAAAGAGGCTAGGTCCTCGGGGGTGGCGATATACCCGGCCACGGCGCTGGCCGCCGCCACGCGGGGGCTTGCCAGGTAGATCTCGGCGTCGGGAGCCCCCATCCGCCCCCGGAAGTTGCGGTTGCTGGTGGACACGCACACCTCCCCCGGGGCCAAAACCCCCATGTGCCGCCCCATGCAAGGACCGCACCCAGGGGTGCCGATGGTGGCCCCGGCCTCCAGCAGGGTGAGCAGGGTGCCATCCCGGGTGGCCTCCTCCAAAACCTGGGAGCTTGCGGGAATCACCAAAAGGCGCACCCCGGGGGCCACCTTCTTCCCCTTTAACACCTCGGCGGCCGCCCTCAGGTCCTCGAGGCGCCCATTGGTGCAAGTGCCGATGAACACCTGGTCCACCCGCTTGCCCCGGATGGCGGCCACCTCCTGCACGTTGTCCACGTAGAAGGGTACGGAAACCCTGGGAGAGAGGGTGGAAAGGTCGATCTCCACCTCCCGGGCATACCGGGCGTCGGGGTCGGGGTAGAGCCAGTCGGGCACCCGGTAGAGGTCCAGGATCTCCCCCGAGGGCACCACCAGCCCCGCCTTGGCCCCAGCCTCCACGGTGAGGTTGGCCAGGGTCATGCGCTCACCCCGGCTCAAGGACTCCGCCCCGTCCAGGAGGTGGATCTCCACCGCCATATAGGTGGCCCCCTCGGCGGTGAGGAGGCGCACCATCTCGAGGGCCGCGTCCTTGGCGGTAACCCCCTTGGGAAGCCTCCCCCGGAAGGTCACCTTGACGCTTTCCGGCACCCTGAACCAGGTGCGGCCGCTGGCGGCGGCCAGGGCGATATCCGTGGCCCCCATGCCCGTGCCGAAGGCCCCCACTGCCCCGTAGGTGGTGGAGTGGGAATCCGACCCCACCACGATCCAGCCCGGCTGGGCCAGACCCTCCTCGATGAGCACCTGGTGGCACACGCCTCTTCCCACGTCAAAGACCCGGATGCCGTGCTTCCTTCCCCATTCCCGGATCTCCTTCTGGGCCTTGGCCACCTCGAGGTTGGCTGCCGGGGCCACGTGGTCGATGACAATGGAAACCCTTTCCGGGTACCGGGGGGTGGCCTCCAGGTAAGCCAGGCGCTTGAAGAAGCTCCCGGCGATGGAGTCCACCACCATCACCTGGTCCACCTCCACCACCACCAGCTCCCCGGCCCGCACCTCTCTTCCCGCCTTCCTGGAAAGTATCCTTTCCGCCAAGGTCATGCCCATGCCCGCCTCCTATACTGAGGGTATGACCTACACTGCCCTCGTCTACGAAGACCCTGAAACCCCGGGCACCTGGATCGCCGAGTTCCCCGCCATCCCTGAAGCCCATTCCTTTGGCCGGACCCCCGAGGAAGCCTTGGCCCACGCCAAAGAAGCCTTGGAGCTGGTACTGGCCTACCTGAAGGAAACAGGCCGCCCTCTTCCCCCAGACGTCCGCACGGTGCAGGTGGGGATAGATGCCGCCTAGACCCGAGGAAGTGGCCAGAAAGCTTCAGCGCCTGGGGTTTGTGGAGCGCATGGCCAAAGGAGGGCATCGGCTTTATGCCCACCCCGATGGCCGGATAGCCGTGATACCCTTCCACAGCGGAGAGCTTCCCAAGGGCACCTTCAAAAAGATCCTGAAGCAAGCCGGCCTCACCGAGGAGGAGTTCCGAAACCTTTAGCCTCATGCCGTGATCCACTCCCTCAGGATGCGGTCCAGCTCCTCGAGGGTCAGCTGACCCTTATCCGCCAGGGCCTTGATGTGCTGGGTGATGCGGGCTAACTCCTCCTCCCCGTAGTGCAGGCCAAGCTCCTCCGCCCGCGCCTTGATGGCATGCCGGCCCGTGAGCTTGGAGGCGATGATGAGCTTGCGCCTCACTCCAAAGACCTCCGGCGGATAGGGCTCGTAGGACTCGGGGTTGATGTAGATGGCCTTGAGGTGCATCCCCGCCTTGTGGCTGAAGGCGGTTTCCCCGGTGATGTAGTTGTTGAAGGGAATCTCTATCCCCACCATCCGGGCCACCATGCGGTCCAGCTCGGGAAGCATCTCCAGCTTGTACTTCCGGCGCACGTACTCGGGTTGCAGGGTGTACATGCGGGCCAGAAAACCCCCTAAAGGGGTGATCCCGTTCCGCTCCCCGATCCCCAGGATGGTGGTGTCCACATGGGTGGCCCCCGCCTCTATGGCCTCAAAGGCATTGGCGATGGCGCAGCCCGTGTCGTTGTGCCCGTGGAACTCTATGTCCACGTGGGGGCCCACCACCCGCCTGACCTCCCGCACTAGGGCGAAGACCTGCCTGGGGGTGGCGATGCCCACGGTATCCGCCAGACCCACCCGGTCCACATAGGGGGCGATGGCCTGGTAGATCTCCAAAAGGTCGTGCTCATCGGAGCGGAAAGTGTCCTCGGCGGAGAAGCGCACCTCCACGTGGGGGGCCTTCTCGCGGATGTAGCCAATGACCTCCTTAGCCTCCTCGATGATCCGGGGGATATCCCGCCCGTGGGCGGCCCTGAGGTACTTGCTGGTACCGAAAAGGAGGTCTATGCCCTGCACCCCGGTTTCCACCGCCACCTTGGCTGCATCCAGCCGGGTCTGGATGTGGGTCACCACCTTGGCCTTAAGGCCCAAGGAAGCCAGGACCTCCGCATCCTTGCGGGACTGGGGGGAGGCCATGGGGGTAGTGACCTCGATGTACTCCACGCCGAACTCGTCCAGGGCCTTGGCGATCTCGATCTTGTCCTGGGTGGAAAAGTTGGCCCTTTCAAACTGCTCCCCTTCCCTTAGGGTGGAATCGATAATCTTCCATTCCCGCATGCGCTCCTCCCCAAAAAGAAAACCGGCCCGAACTCGGGCCGGGGGATAAGGAACCTCTGGGGCTACCCTACCCCCCGGCGGCCGAGTTTTTTCTCAAGGGCCAGCATCTTGCCTGTAAGGGTATACGAAACCCTCCTTTTTGTCAACGCCCAAACCGCCTTTCGCGGGCCTGGTAGCTCCTCAGAGCCCTCAAGAAGTCGATCTTCCGGAACTCCGGCCAGAGCACGTCGGCGAAGTAGAACTCGGAGTAGGCCGACTGCCAAAGGAGGAAGCCGGAAAGCCGGATCTCCCCCGAGGTGCGGATGATGAAGTCGGGATCGGGAAGGCCTGCGGTGTAGAGGTGGCGGGCGATGTCCTCAGGGGTAAGCCCCTCCGCAACCTCCTTGAGGGAAAGGCCCCTTTCCCAAGCCTCCAGAAGAAGCCTCTTCACCGCGTCCACGATCTCCTCCCGCCCCCCGTAACCCAAGGCGATGTTCAGCACCATGCCCTGGTGGTGCTGGGTCTTGGCCTCGAGGCGCTCCAGCGCCCTCAGGACCTCCTCAGAGAATCCCTCCCGCCGCCCGATGAAGCGCACCCTCACCTGGTGCTCCAGGATGCGGTGGTCCTCCGCCATCCTTTCCGCCTCCCGCACGAAAAGGCGCATGAGCTCCTCCACCTCCTCGGGGGGGCGCTTGAAGTTGTCCGTGGAGAAGACCCAGACCGTCACGGTTTTTATGCCCATCTCCAGGCACCATTCCAGGACCTCGTAGGCCTTCTGGACCCCGAACTCGTGCCCCTTCACGGGGGATAACCCCAAGGCCCTGGCGTAGCGGCGGTTCCCATCCAGGATGAGGCCTAGGTGCTTGGGAACCGGGCCTCCTTTCACCTCCTTAAGGAGGCGCTTTTCGTAAAGCCAGTAGAGGGGCCGGGTGAGGGAAAGGAGGCGGCGGACCATACCCTTTCCACCCTAAGGCGGGAGGATGAGAAAGGGAAGGCCCTAGGCCAACTACCGGTAAAGCTCCCGGGCGATGATGTGGCGCTGGATCTCCGAGGTGCCCTCGTAGATCTCCGTCACCTTGGCGTCCCGGTAGTAGCGCTCCACCCGGTAGTCCCGGTGGTAGCCGTAGCCCCCCAGGACCTGCACTGCCTCCCGGGTCACCTCCACCGCCACGCTGCTGGCGAAGAGCTTGGCGGTGCTGGCCTCGAGGGTGAACCGCTCCCCGGAATCCTTTTTCCTGGCGGCCTCCAGCACCAAGGCCCGGGCGGCGGCGATTTTCACGTGCATGTCAGCGATCTTGAAGGCGATGGCCTGGTGCTCCCGGAGTTTCCTGCCGAACTGCTCCCTCTCATCGGCATAGGCCTTGGCGATCTCAAAGGCCCCCCGGGCGATGCCCACCGCCTGGGCCGCCACCCCGACCCTGCCCGAATCCAGGCCCGCCAGGGCGTAGGCCAAGCCCCTTCCCTCCTCGCCCAGAAGGTTTTCCTCGGGCACGAAGATCTCCTCGAGGCGAACCTCGGCGGTGTGGGCGGCGTGGAGGCCCATCTTCGCCTCCGGGGGGCCAAAGGAAAGGCCAGGGGTATCCTTCTCCACCAGGAAGGCGCTGATGCCCTTCTCACCCCTGGCCATGACCACGTAGAGGTGGGCCTGGCCTGCGGAGGTGATCCAGCTTTTCAGGCCGTTCAGCACGAAACCCCCGGGCACCCTTCTGGCCTCCGTGCGGATGCTGGCGGCATCGGAACCCGCCTGGGGCTCGGTGAGGCAGAAGGCCCCGATCCACTCCCCCCGGGCCAGGGGCACCAGGTACCTTCTTTTTTGCGCCTCGGTGCCGAAGCGAAGGAGCATGTACTGGGGAAGGCCGCTGGTCACCGAAAGGACCACGGCCACGCTGGGATCGGCGGCGGCGATCTCCTCGAGGGCCAGGGCCCAGGTCACGGAATCCAGGCCCACTCCTCCCCATTCCTCCGGGGTGGTCATGCCCAAAAAGCCCAGCTCCGCCAAAGCCTTCAGCTGGGGCCAGGGGTATTCCCCCGTGCGGTCGTACTCCGGGGCCAGGGGGTAGAGAACCTCCTTGGCCACCTGGCGCACGGTGTCCAGCACCAACTTTTGTTCAGGGGTAGTCACCATCTTCTTTATCGTAACACTGCAGGTATGCAGGAAAACGTCATATACAATCGGCAACCGCTCCTCTGCCCACCCCATCGATATATTGACATGTGTCGATTTATATGGTAGGGTGAAAAGGTCCCCGAAGGGACGGAAAGGAAGACCTATGCACTACCCTTTGAACGGCGACCTGCTCCTCTTAGAGGCCCAGAGGCGGATCAAGATCCTTCAGGAGGAGGCAACCCAAGCCCGGCTTCTTAAAGAGGCCCAAAAACCCCTGCGCGAACTCCCGGGTGAGCTGGCCTTGCCCGCTCCCTGCTGCCCTGCGGCCTGTTGCCCCTAGGAAGGGCAAGGGGTGGATATGGAAATGGAACTGGAACGCCTCAGCGTGGACCGGGTGATCTCCAACTGTGCGGTGAACCTCTCCCAAGACAAGGCACGGGTTTTCGCCGAGGCCTTCCGGGTGCTACGGCAGGGGGGACACCTAGTCCTGGCCGATTTCCTACGCCACGGCTCCCAGCCCCAAGGCTTCTCCAAGGAAGGCTGGGCCGCCTGCCGGGATGGGGCAGAAGTCTGGGACGTTTACCAAAGCCTCCTGGAAAGAGCCGGTTTCATCGAGATTTCGGTTTATCCCCTGGAACCCCCTGGAGCTTTGGGAGGATTCTACCCAGCTGTGGTCCGAGCGGTGAAACCATGACGGTTCATCCTCCTAGCGAAGAGGCTTTGGCCCAGGCCTTCAAGGCCTTGGCCGACGAGGTGCGCCTGCGCATCCTGGCTTTCCTACGCAATCCTGAACCCAGCTGCTGCCGCCTGCCAGGAGAAGTGTGCGCCTGTGACCTCGAGGCCTACCTCCACCTCAGCCAGCCCACCGTGAGCCACCACATGGCCAGGCTGGTTCAAGCTGGGCTGGTGCGGGCAGAAAAACGAGGGCGGCATGTCTTTTACCGCCTGAATCCAGAGTCCGTCCTGGCCCTGGCCCAGTATCTAAAAGACTTGGCCCTTAAGGAGGAACCGTGATCCGCCCACTTCTTCCCGGGGGGTGGGAAACAGCCCGGGCCCTCCTCCAAGAAGCCAACCTCCCCTTGGAAGGTTTGGAAGCAGCCCGCCTCTTCCTCCTGGAGGAGGAAGGACACCCCCTGGGCCTTGTGGGCTACGAGGGCTACCCTCCCTTCGCCCTCCTCCGGTCCCTGGTGGTTGCCAAGGAGTTCCGAGGACGGGGACTAGGGCTACGCCTCCTCCGCTTTGCGATAAACGAGGTGAAGAGCCGAGGCTTTAAGGAGGCCTACGCCCTTAGCCAGACCATCTCCGAACTGCTCGTCCGGGAAGGGTTTGCCGAGGTACCGCGCCAAATGGCTCCTCCACCCCTGCTTGCCTCACAAGAGTTCCAAGGAGCTTGCCCGGCCTCGGCCCGACTTTTCCGCATGGTTTTTGAAGACGAGACCTAACCAATCCCCTCTCCCCAGCGGGGAGCCCGTTCGGCGCTCAAGCCCAGGTGGTCCAGGATGCGCTGGGTGATGAAGCCCAAAAGGTCCCGGATCTCCTTGGGTCGGTGGTAGAAGCCAGGGCTCGCCGGGAGGATCAAGGCTCCGGCCTCCGTCGCCTGCACCATGGCCCTAAGAGTGGGAAGGGGCAGGGGAGCCTCCCGGGGCACCAGGATCAGGGGGCGCCGTTCCTTCAGGTGCACGTAGGCCGCCCGGGTGAGGAGGGTATCCGCCAGGCCCAGGGCGATCTTGCTAAGGGTGGTGGCGGAACAGGGCACCACCACCATGCCCTGGGTACGGAAGGAACCCGAGGCGATGGGGGCACCGAGGTCGCCGTCCTTGTACACCCGGCTGGCCAAGGGGTAGAGGTCCTTCGGGCTCAGGCCCATCTCCTCCCACAAGACCCGTTTGGCCCCCTGGCTTAAGACCAGGTGCACCTCGGCAAGGCCCTGCAGGGTTTCCAAAAGGTCCAGGGCGTAGGGCATGCCGCTCGCCCCCGTCAAGCCCACCACCACCCGGGGAAGTTCCGCCATGGCTTCCATGCTATCCCCTATTCCGAAGGCTTCCCGTGGTTTCCCATGCAAAAACCCCAGGCCCTTTGGGCCTGGGGGGCACCCCGTGGAAGCGGAGGGTTACTTGAGCTCCACCACCGCGCCCACGGCCTCGAGCTTCTTCTTGATCTCCTCGGCCTCGGCCTTGGGGATGCCCTCCTTGATGGGGCCCCCCTTCTCGGCCAGGTCCTTGGCCTCCTTGAGGCCCAGGCCGGTGATGGCGCGAAGCTCCTTGATGACCTCCAGCTTCTTGGCCCCGGCGTCCTTGAGGATCACGTCGAACTCCGTCTTCTCCTCCACGGGAGCCGCGGCCTGGGCCGCAGCAGGAGCCGCCGCCACCGCCACCGGGGCCGCCGCCGTCACGCCCCAGGTCTCCTTGAGCACGTCGATGAGCTGCTTGAGTTCCAAAACCGTAGCCTGAGAAAGCTCTTCCTTAATGCGTTCGATGTCCAAAGCCATCTTCCACCTCCTATGCCGCCTTCTTCTCCGCGTACGCCTCCAGGATGCCTACCAGCTCGCGGGCCACGCCGCCCAGGACCCCCACCAGCTCCGCCATGGGCGCCTGCAAGACGCCCAAAAGCTCTGCCCTGAGTTCGTCCATGGTGGGAAGCTCCGCCAGGGCCACCACGTCCTTGGCCGAAAGCACCTGGCCCTGCAAAAGCCCGCCCTTGGCCTCAGGGATGCCCTTGGGGTTCTTCTTGGCGAACTCCGAAAGGGCCTTGGCCGCCGCCACCGGGTCCTGGTAAAAGACCACGGCGCTGGGCCCCTGAAGGCCATCCAGCTCGGGCAGGCCCAGCTCTTTAAGGGCGATGCGGATCAGGGTGTTCTTGGCCACGAAGAGCCTGGCCCCCTTCTCCTTCAGGGCCTGACGCAGGGCATGGGTTTCCTTGGCGGAAAGCCCCTGGTAGTTCACCAGGAAGAAGGAGCCATGGGCCCGCTCAAGGTTCTCCTTGAGGGCGGCAAGAAGCTCAACGTTACGCTTATTGGGCACGCCTTCCTCCCTTTGGGGCAGGGGAACCCCAGCCGACTTTTCGGGATTTCTGCGAAACGCTCCCCCTGCAAGCGCCTCGGCGGGATGTTTAAGGCCTGAAGCCCCCCGCTGTCTTTGGCCTGGGCGCCGTAGCGCCCGGGGTGCCATAGAGGAGTTTAAAAGGCAGGGGGCCTGGCGTCAAGCCAGGCCCTAAGAAGGCTGCTCTCAGGAATGCGGGTTGATGCGGATGCTGGGCCCCATGGTGCTGGTCACGTAGACCGAGCGCAGGAAGGTGCCCTTGGCCGCCTCGGGCTTGCTGGCCTCGAGGGCCCGGATGAAGGCCCGGATGTTGTCGGCAATCTTCTCCGGGGGGAAGCTCACCTTGCCCACGGGGGCGTGGATGGCCCCGGTCTTGTCGTTCCGGAACTCGATGCGGCCCGCCTTGATCTCCTTGATGATCTCCCCGATGTTGAAGCCCACGGTGCCCGCCTTGGGGTTGGGCAGAAGCCCCCTCGGGCCCAGAATCCGGCCCAGCTTGGAACCCACGGCCCCCATCACGTCGGGGGTGGCCACCACCGCATCGAAGTCCATCCAGCCATCCAGGATCTTCTGGATGATCTCCTCCCCGCCCACGTAGTCGGCCCCGGCCTCCTCGGCCTCCTTGATCTTCTCCCCCTTGGCGATGGCCAGAACCCGCACCTGCTTGCCCAGGCCGTGGGGGAGGGAAACCGTACCGCGCACGTTCTGGTCGGACTTGCGGGGATCGATGCCCAGCTTGGCGTGGACCTCCACGGTCTCGTCAAACTTGGCCGTGGCCAGCTCCTTCACCAGCCGGGCGGCCTCGTCGATGGTGTAGATCCGGGTGGGGTCCACCTTTTCCAACAGGGCCCGGTAGCGCTTGCCGTGCTTAGGCATCCTTCACCTCCGGGGCGCCCACCACCTCCACCCCCATGGAGCGGGCCGACCCTGCGATCATGCGGGCGGCGGCCTCGAGGTCGGTGGTGTTCATGTCGGGCATCTTCTGCTTGGCAATCTCCAGAACCTGCTGCCAGGTGATGCGGCCCACCTTCTCCCGGCCGGGCTTATGAGCCCCCTTCTCCAGCCCCGCCGCCTTGCGGATCAGGTAGCTGGCGGGCGGGGTCTTGGTGATGAAGGTGAAGGAGCGGTCGGCGTAGATGGTGATCTCCACGGGGACGATGGCGTCCCCCATGTTGGCGGTGGCCGCATTGAAGGCCTTGACGAACTCCATGATGTTGGCCCCGTGCTGGCCCAAGGCCGGGCCCACCGGGGGTGCCGGCGTGGCCTTGCCAGCCGGCAACTGAAGCTTCACCACAGCAACGATTTTCTTCATTTTTCCCTCCTAGGCTCCCCCCAAGTTGGGGGTGCAAACGCCTCCTAAGCCTTGACCACCTGGGAGAAGTCCAGCTCCACCGGGGTCTCGCGCCCGAAGATGGTGACCATGACCTTGACCTTGCCCTTTTCCGGGTTGATCTCGGTCACGGTGCCGGTAAAGTCGGCGAAGGGGCCGGAAACCACCCGGACCTGATCCCCCTCCCGGAAGGCCACCTGGGCCTTGGGAGCCTCCTTCTTGCCCAGAAGCCCCGACACCTCCAGGATGTGCCGCACCTCGTCCGGGGAAAGGGGCACCGGCTTATGCCCTGCCCCCACGAAGCCGGTGATGCCCGGGGTGCCCCGCACCACCTCCCAGGCCTCGTTGGGCTCCTCCTCGTCCCCCAGGTCCATCTGCACGAAAAGGTATCCGGGGAAGAGCTTCTTCTTGACGACCTCCTTCTTGCCCCCCTCGCGGAGTTCCACCACCTCCTCCGTGGGGATGAGCACCTGGAAGATCTTGTCCTCCATGCCGAAGGCCTTGACCCGCTTCTCCAGGTTGGCCTTGGCCTTCTCCTCCTGCCCCACGTAGGTGTGGACCGCGTACCATTCAATGCTCATCGCACAAGCCCTATCAGGAACCGGAAGACGAGATCGTAGAATCCCAAGATCACCATGGCCACCACGGTGAAGACCAGGATGGCCTGGGTACCCTCCACGATCTGCTCCCGCGTGGGCCAGGTAACCCGGGCGAGCTCGGCCCGGGCTTCCTGGAAGTAGCGAACAATCCGGGTAAACATCAGACCTTCACTTCCTTGTGCACCGTGTGCTTATCGCACCAGGGGCAGTACTTCTTCAGCTCCAGCTTGGTGGTGGTGTTGCGCTTGTTCTTCTCGGTGGCGTAGTTGCGGCGCTTACACTCGGTGCACTCCAGGAGGATTTTGATGCGGACTTCGCTGGCCATGGTTCACCTCCTTTCCTCGAGGGGCGGCTAGCCGCCCCCAAGCTTACTCCAGGATCTTGGTGACCACGCCGGCGCCCACGGTCCGCCCACCCTCACGAATGGCAAACCGCAATCCCTCCTCCAACGCCACCGGCTTGATCAGCTCCACCGTAAACGTCACGTTGTCCCCCGGCATCACCATCTCCACCCCAGAGGGCAACTCCACCACCCCCGTCACATCCGTCGTCCGAAAGTAAAACTGCGGACGGTACCCAGAAAAAAACCCCGTGTGCCGCCCACCCTCCTCCTTCTTCAAGATGTACACCGAGGCCTCAAACTTCGTGTGTGGCGTAATGCTCCCGGGCTTCGCCAGCACCTGGCCCCGCTCCACTTCCTCCCGGCTTACACCCCGGAGCAGCAAACCCACGTTGTCCCCAGCAATCCCCTCCTGC
>NZ_ATNI01000037.1:0-1278 GCF_000511705.1 Thermus sp. NMX2.A1 | reverse complement strand
GCCCACGTCCACCACAGGTGGACACGGATTTGGTACAATGTTCTTGGGGACAAAGTTCCCCGTGGACCTTGAAACTTGGAGTAGGGGGTTCCATCGGGTAGTCCGATGGGTAAAACTCCAAACGAACACCCGTGGCAGAGCCGGAAGCATTGCGCTCGCCTGCCGATACGGAGTCAAGGTCTTTCTGGGCCTGGACGGGGCCTTCGGGGGAGACCCCGCGTGCTTTCCCGCAGGGAAACACCCTAGGAAGCCCCGGACTTTAGTCTGGGGAGTCGTCACGAACCCTGACGCGACCTGGTTCGCAAGCTGGGGGAACTTTGAGGGCGAAGAATAAAGGATTCAAGAGCTACACGGGGTAGCTATGAGAATACGCTTTGGAACAGAAGGTTTTCGGGGGGTTATCGGTAAAGAGTTTACCTTTGATGTGATAAGACACCTGGCGGGTGCATATGGCCTTTTTTTGCAAGAGAGAGGGGAGACTCGCGTTGTAGTTGGGCACGATACCCGATTCATGGCCGAAACCTTTGGAAGGGCCTTTGCAGCTCACCTCTCGGGAATGGGCCTCGAGGTTTTTCTGCTCAAAGGGCCCGTGCCCACACCTCTTCTTTCCTTTGCTGTTCGGCATTTGGAAGCTGGGGGAGGGGTCATGGTCACGGCCAGCCATAACCCCCCTGAGTATTTAGGTGTGAAGTTCAAAGATTCTACTGGTGGGCCTTTAGCTCCAGAGTCCTATAAGGTTTTGGAGACCCTCCTCTTGAAAAAGGGACCTTTCAAGGAGCGACCCTACAAGCTTCTAGAACTGAAGGAAGAGTATTTCCGTGCCCTAGCTAGTGTGGTGGATCTAGAACGAGTAGCTCGCTTTCACGGCGTTCTTTATCACGATAGTATGGGTGGTGCCGGAGGCGGATTTTTGCGGGAGTTTTTTCGCTATGTGGACCTTCCTATTGAGGTAAGACCGATCCGAGAAGAACCCCACCCTCTTTTCCACGGCGTGAACCCCGAACCTATCCCCAGCAATCTTGGTGTTACCCAAGAGATTATGGCCAGTGTGGAGCCGCCGTCCGTGGCCGTGGCTACCGACGGAGATGCCGACCGGGTGGGAGTTGTACTGCCAGGGGGGCGCTTTTTCAATCCCCACCAGGTGTTGTGCGTCCTTGCTTTCTATCGCCACAGTAAGGGGTTGAAAGGGCGGGTGGTGAAGAACTTTGCTGTAACCTGGCTCCTGGACCGCTTGGGTGAACGTTTGGGTTTCCGGGTGACGACTACTCCAATACCTTC
>NZ_ATNI01000036.1:0-23256 GCF_000511705.1 Thermus sp. NMX2.A1 | reverse complement strand
CCCAGGCCTACGGGGCGGCCAGGGAGTTGATGGCCTCGAGGGGAGGGGGCGGGGACGTGCCCCCAAGCTACGAGCGCACGGCTCTTGGCCAGGAAGACCCAGGGGCGGTGCCTTGGAGGCACCGGGCGGTGGGCTACGGGCCGGAGAGCCAGCCCATCGTGGTGCGGAGCGGCCCCGGGGAGCCCGTGAGCTACACCCCTCAAGGGCCCCTGGAGGGGAACCCGGCCCCCACGGCCCCCGGCAGGTGGACGGACAGGTCCCCCTACAGCCGCCCCTCCGGGGAGGTGGTGGAGGGGCCCCCACCCCCAGGGAGGTGGGCCGGGCGGGGGGGCCAAACTTGGGTAAAGGGCCCTGGTGAGGAAGGAGGTGAAGGATGAAGCGCTGGATCGATCGCGGACCCAAGTGGATTAGGCGGGAACCTGTGGAGCACAAGCCCTACCAGCCAGGCTTGGAGGCGGTTTTGGCGGAATACCGGGGGGCTCCCGTGGCCCCTTGGCGCTGGACCGACCGGGCCCGGAAGAGGCGGTAGATGGACTCCCTCTTCGCCACGCCTCCCTGGCTTAGGCTCCTCCGGGCCCTGGGCTTCCTCCTCTTCCTGGGAAGCCTGGGGGTGGTCTTCTACCTGGGGGGGAGGGCGGGCCTCGAGGCCGCCCACCTCCTGGCAGGAGCGGGCTGGGACCGGGCCATCGGCAGGCCCGGGGCCCGGGGCCTGGAGTTCATGGGCCCCTGCATGCTGGCCCTGAACACCCCCTGCGGGGACCGGCTCAACCAGGTCTGGACGGAGCGCCTGGACCTGGACCTCATGCGACTTGTTCTGGTCCTGGGCTTCGTGGTGGGGCTTTCCCCCTTCGTGGTGAACCCGGCGCGGCCCAGGAAGCTCCCCGGCCTCGGGCGCTGGGCCACAGCCAAGGACCTGAAGCCCTACCTCACGGAAAGGGGGGCGGGGTGGTACGGGCAGGTGGGCCGCAAGCCCCTGCGGGTGCCTGAGGGCCTTAGGGTGGCCCACACCCTGGTGGTGGGCAAGCCCGGGCACGGGAAGACCTCGGGCTACTACCTGCCCAACCTCCTCTTGGACGCCAAGGAGGGCTGGACGGCCATCGTCTACGACCTCAAGTACCCCGACCGGGGCGGGCTCATGGAGGCCATGGCCTACTACAGCCACTTCGGGCGCCCGGTGTACGCCTTTACCCCTTGGGGGGAACGCTCCTTCCGCATCAACTTCCTGGAGGGGGCCGAGGACCCGGTGCAGGCCAAGCTCATCGCCGAGATCTTCGTTCCCAGAAACCCCAAGGTGCCCGACTCCAAGGAGTTCTACCCGGGGCTGGAGCGGACCCTGCTTCAGGGCCTAATCCACGCGGAAGGGGTGGAGGGGCGCTACTCCCTGGCCCACATCTACCGGGTCCTGGGGGACGGGGTGGCGGGGCTCAAGGCCTACGTGGAGGTCCGGCCCTACCTCCAGGTAGAGCTCAAGACCCTCCTGGAGATGCGCCAGGACCAGCTGGCGGGGATCCTCAACGGGGCCAGGAACCGGCTTTCCATCTGGCTTGACCCCGCCCTGGCGGCGGCCACGGAGTCTGGGGCTTTAGAGGTGCCCTGGGAGCGGGTCTTCCGGGAGCCCAGCCTGGTCTACATCGGCGTGCCCCAGGAGCTCATCGGGGACAACGCCTCGGGGTACGTCCTCCTCAAGCTCCTGAAGCGGATCGTGGACCTCAAGACCCTGCAGTTCGCCAACCAGAACGGCGGGAGGCTTCCCGTCCCGGTGAGCGTTTACTGGGACGAGTTCCCCAACTTCGGCTTCCTGCCCGGGATCAAGGAGAACCTGGGCACCATGCGCTCCCGGAGGGTGGCCTACCACATTGCCGTGCAGAACACGGACCAGGGGCGTGCGGTCTACGGGGAGGAGGAGTGGGAGGCCATCGAGGGCACCTTCGCCCAGAGGGTCTACTTCCTCTCGGGGCTTTCGGACAACGACGCCGAGAGGTTTTCGGAGATCCTGGGGGAAACCTCGGTGATGCAGGAGGTGCGGGGCACCACCCGCAAGGGGGTCCTGCCTATTCCCACGGCCCGGTCCTTGGGGGAGCGGGAGGTGGCGAGGCCCCTCCTTTCCCCGGAAGAGATGCGCACGGCGGAGAAGGGGGAGGCGGTGGTCCTCCTGGAGGGGGTGCCCCCGGTGCGGATGCGCCTTTATGGCATGTGGCGGAAGGAGCACCTCCTCCATGGCCTTTGGGAGAAGGCCCGCAAGGCGGAGGCCAAGGTGCAGGGCATCCCCTTGCCCAAGGCGCGGCCCAAGGTGGAGCCCCCGGCCTCCCAGGGACCTTCCCCCACCCCTTGGGCCGAGGACCCCTCGAGGCCCGCCAGCCTCCTCCTCTACCTGGAGGCCCTCACCGCCAGGCTGCCCCGGTTCAAGCGCTACTACGTGAAATCGGAGACCAACCGGCTGGACATGGACTTGCCCGAGGGGTTTCCCCTGCCGGAGCCCGCCTGGGCCAAGCGGGGGTGGTGCCAGGTGGAGGGGGAGCCTCCCCGGCTTTCCCTCACCAAGGGGGGCCTCGAGGCCCTAGAGAAGGAGGAGCGGGGGGGCTACCACGCCCTCATCCGCTGGTGCCGGGTGGTGGAGAGGTGGCACAAGGACCACCGGGGAGAGCCCGTGCCCGAGGCTTTCTCCCTCCCCCGGGAGGAGGCGGAGCGGGTGCTCTTGAGGCGGGTGTGCGGGGAAGGAGTGGAGGTCTTGGGGGATGAGGTGCGCTTGCGTCCTGGTCTTGGTCTGGCTGGCTTCCGTTGCCCTAGGGAAGGAGCTCACGCCCCTGGAAGCGGCGGAGGCGGTACGGAGCGCCACGGGGGAGGTGATGGTCCAGGTGGGCCTTCTGGACCTGAAGCCCCTGGCGGAGGCCCTGAGGCAGGCCCGGGTGGAGCGGGGGGTGAAGGTGTACCTGCTCACCACGGCTGAGGGCCTGGTGCACCGGGCGAGCTACGCCCCCTCCCTGGCCCTGGTGGGGGCGGCGGTGCGGTTCGCCCCCAGGGTGGAAGGGGAGTTTTTGGTGGTGGACCGCAAGGCGGCCTTTCTTTTGAGGCGGGGCTACCTGGCCACCACCCTGGAGGAGGCCGCCCCGGAGCCTCTGGTGGAGCGCTTCTACCGGGCCTTTTTGGGGGCGGTGCCCTTCGGCGTGGAGGACTGGATCCACCGCATGTACCAGCGGGAGTACCTGAGGCAAGGAGGTGGCCGATGAACCTGGAGCGCTTGGGAAGCTTGGCGGGCAAGGGGGTGGGGGTTTTGGGCCTTTTGGTCCTCCTCCTCTCCCTCATCCGGCTGGACGGGGCCGGGGTGGGGCTTGGGGTGATGCTTGCCCTCTACGGGCTTGGGCTCCTCCTCCTCTCCGGGGTCTACGGGGAGCTCAAGGCGGTGCGGGAGGCCTTGGGGAAGCGGTGGGACGGCTAGCCGCCCTCCTTCTCCTCCTGGCACCCGCCCTGGCCTGCGGGCACATCCCCCACGACCTCTGGCACCTCACCTGGCGGCACGCCCGGGCCTGGGGGGTGGACCCCTACCTGGTGGCGGCGGTGGTCTGGGTGGAAAGCGGCTACTGCCCCCAGGCGGTGGGGTGGGCGGGGGAGGTGGGCCTGGGCCAGTTCATGCCGGGCACCTGGACCCGCACCACCGGGGCCCCTCCCGAGTGGCGGGCGCACCCGGAGTGGGCCCTGTGGGCCACGGCCAAGCACTTGCGGGAGCTCTACCTGGCCACAGGGGACTGGCGGAAGGCCCTGGCCGCCTACAACGCTGGGCTTGGGGCCGTGCGTTCGGGGCGGATCCCCGCCTCCACGGAGCGCTACGTGGAGCGGGTCCTCCGGGTCTACCGGGGCTTCCTGCGGGGTGGGGGATGACGGAGTTGCCCATCCTTAGCCTCCTGGAACGCCTGGGGCACGAGGTGATGGCGGGGTCGTGGGTCCACCTGGTCCTGGGCTTCCTCTTGGGGTACGCCCTGGCCCGCTTGGTCCTGGCGGTGGTGCCCCCCTTGGCCCTCCTCTACGCCCTGGCCTGGGCCATGGGCCGGGCGGACCCTGGGACCTTGGCGGGGCTTTTGGAGGGCTTGGGCCGGGGGGTTTGGGCGCTTCTTGCGGGAGCCCCCTTGGGCCTTTCCCTGGGGCTTTTTGGTGGCTTCCTTTCGGGGGTGTCGGACCGATGAGCGTGCGCATACGGGAAGGCTTTGAGCGGGAGTTCGCCCTCCTCATGGAGAAGCTTCCCCCCTGGGTCAGGCGGGAGGTGGAGGGCCACGGGGTGGATTTGGAGGAGCTAGCCCTGGACCTGGGCTACCCCCTGGCCTACACCGTGGGGGGCAGAACCTTCTACTCGGAGCCGGAGGTGCGCAAGGAGGACCTGGACTTCGTGCTCCACCGGGTGGGGGGGTTCAAGGAGAACAACCGGGCGGGCCTCGAGGGCACCCTCCACCGCATCAGCCGCATCCTCTCCGCCTTGGGGGAGATGGCGGGGATCACCATCCGGGTGGGGAAGTTCGTGGAAGGGGTGGCCGAGCCCCTCAGGCCCTACCTGGTGGAGGGGGGCGGGAGCCTCCTGGTGGTGGGGCCGCCCCGCACGGGGAAGACCACCCTCCTCCGGGACATCGTGCGCATCCTGGCGGAGGTCTACGGGAGCCGGGTGGTGGCCGTGGACACCTCTAACGAGATCGGGGGAGACGGGCTCATCCCCCACCCCGGGATCCGCCCCGCCCGCCGGATGCAGGTGCCGGACCCCCCCAGCAGAAACCAGGGGCGGGTCATCTACCAGGCCATCGCCAACCACTCCCCGGAGATCGTGGTGGTGGACGAGATCGGCTACAACGAGGACGTCCAGGAATGCCTCACCGCAAGCCGTAGAGGGGTGCGGGTGGTGGCCACCGCCCACGGGGAGAGGCTTCTGGACGTGCTGGAGAACCCCGCCCTGCACCCGGTCCTGGGGGAGCCCGACCTCAAGGCCCGGGCCCGGCGCACCCGGCCCGCCTTCGCCATGGCCCTGCAGGTGGTGGGCAAGGGGCGCTTCCTCCTCTACCCCGACCTGGGCCAGGCCTTGGACGACCTCCTGGAGGGAAGGGAGCCCGAGGGGGTGCGCTTGGGGGTTTGGGAATAAAGGGTGGCCGCACAAGGGCCCGATCTACAGGGCTTCGAACGCTTCCCATTCGGTAGCCCCCTGGCTGGCCACATCCACCCGGGAACACCAGAAATCCCCTCCGGCACGGCACAAGCCCCCTCTGTTCCCGGTATTCCCGGAGATTCCGGGGCCTACTCCCTTAGGCGGTTGCGAGAGGACCACAGCTTTTTTCGCTCCTTGTGGGGACTACAGCGTTTCGTCTGCCGGGTCCAAACCACACCAGAGGATCAGGGCGATGCGGAGACCAGGTATGGAAAGGTGTCCCGTGGCCACCAAGACCATCACCGTAGCGCTAGCCAGAGGCTGCAGGCGCACCCTGTAACCGTTCGCCCCCAGGGTCCATACCATGGCGTGCAGGGCCGTGCGCTTGTTGCCGTCTATGAAGGGATGCCCCTGGCAGAGCCGGTATCCCACAGCAGCCACCTTAGTGAACAAGGTGGGGTAAGCGTCCTGCCCTCCGGCACTCTCCGTGGGTGCATAGGCCGCACGCTGCAAAGCTTCCTTGTCCCTAAGTCCCGGAAGACCCCCCGTTTCGCCTATGATTTCCCGGTGAGCCTCCCGGATGGCCTCCGGGGTCAAAAACTTGTGCCCGCCGTGGCGGTAGTAGAGCTTGGCAGGCACAGCAGGGCCTTAGTACCGCGCTAGGAGCTGGAAGGTCTCCAGGTTCTCCTCCAGGATGCGGCGCATCAGGGCCCGGGCCTCCCTGTCCTCCTTGAGGCTCCCACGCTTGACCCCGACCAGACCCTTGCGCACAAGCCCCTTCTTCCCCTTGATCCCAAGCCGCCTCATGCCCTTAGGGTACCACCGGGAAACCTACGGGAAAAGCTCCCTCCCACGCTTCCTCGAGATTCCCGGGAACACAGGGGCATTGGGGCCGGAGGCCTGCGGCCTCGAGGCGCCTCACCTCCCGGAAGGAGAGGGGCCTAAGCGGCCCCAAGCTCCACCTCCACCTCCCGCACCACGGGCACCCGGGTGGGGGTGGGAGGTTCAAAGTAGAGCTCCAGGGCTTCCTTGAGGTTGGCCAGGGCCTCCTCTTCGGTGGCCCCCTGGCTGGCCACATCCACCTCCAGGCACTGGGCCACCCAGAGGTCCCCTTCCTGCCAAAGGTGGGCGGTGAAGGTGCGCTTCACGCCCTAAGGATACAACTTTCCCCTTCATCCGCTTACTCCCCCGGTGCGCAAGGTAAGTAATGTGTTGCTATTCAATCATAGGTCATGTATTCTATGACTGACATGAAGCGCTTGTCCCTTCTCGCAGGTATGGCGGCGGTGGGGCTTCTGGCCAAGGCCCAGATGGCGGACGTGCCCCGGGGGCACTGGGCGGAGGCGGCGGTGCGGGCCCTTCTGGAGAAGGGCATCCTCACCGGCTACCAAGACGGCACCTTCCGGGGCCAGCAGGCCCTGAGCCGCTACCAGGCGGCGGTGATGCTCTACCGGGCCTACCTCACCTGGACGGAGGAGGTCCTGGCCCAGGTGCGCAAGACCTTGGAGGACGCTGGCCTAGCCCCGGAGCGGGTGGCGGAGGCGCTTTCGGGCCTGGCCGCCCTGCAGGAGGCCTTGCCCCAGGTGGAAAGGGCTTTGGCGGAGCAGGGGGTGCGGCTTGAGGCCCTGGGCGCGGACTTGGAGGAGCTCAGGGCGGCCCTCGTGAGCCTCCTGGAGGCCCAGGGGGAGGCCAAGGCCCAGGCCGACAAGGTGAAGGCCCTGGAGGAGGCCCTGGCCCGGGCGGACGGGGCCTACCGGGAGCAGGCCTCGAGGCTGGCCGCCCTGGAAGCCCGGCTCGCCGCCCTGGAGCGGGCGGTGGAGGAGCTGGCCCGAAGCCTCAAGGAGGCGGAGGAGGCGAGGCTCAAGGAGGCCCAGGCCACGGGGCGGCGGGTCTACGCCCTGGAGGAGCGGGCCAAGGCCCTGGAGGAGGCGGCCCGGAGCCGGGCCCAGGGGGAGGTGTTCCTGGGCGTGGGGGAGGGGGGGCCCCAGGCGGGCTTCGCCTTGCGCTACGGGGAGGCCCACCTGCGCCTGGGGACGGACGGGGCGGAGGCCGCCTTGCGGGCGGGCCCCCTGGAGCTCCGCTACCGGGACGCCCTGGGCCGGGAGGCCCTGGCCCGCTACGCCCTCTTCAGCGGGATCCGCTTCCTGGGAGAGGTGGGCGTGGGGGATGGGGGCTACCTCTTCGGGGCCGCCTACGTGGAGCACGAGCGCCAGGGGGGGCTTCTCCCCGGGGTCTACGCCCGGCTTGGGGCCGGGGCAGGCCTGGTGGGGGGCGAGCCCGGCAGGTACTGGGTGGAGGCCCAAGGGGGCACCCTCTTGGGCCCCGTGGACCTCACCCTGGGCTTCGGGCGCTACTTCGGCTTGGGGGACGGGGACACCCCCCTTTCCGCCCTCTTCCTGAGCGCCACCTACCCCGGGGCGGGCTTTGCCCTAAGCCTGCGGGGAGCCTACGCGGTGCCCCACGAGGACATCGGGCGGGAGAGCGCCTACTTCGTGGCGGGCGGGGTGGAGGGCTCCTTGCCGCCCTTCCGCCTCACCCTCACGGGGGGCTACCGGGACGGCCTCCGGGGGTTCGGGGTGGCCTCCTATGCCGAGCGCTTCCGCTTCACCACGGCCACGGGGTTCTTCGGCGGGGTGCGGGTGGGGTATGAGGTTCGCTTCTAAGGCCGGGCTCCTCGCCCTTTTGGGCCTCCTCTCCGGGTGCGGGGAGTTCGCCCAGGAGTTCCAGGGGCCCGCCCGGCTCCAGGTGGTGGGGGCCAAGGAAGGGGCCTGCCTCACCGTGAAGGTCCAGGGGCAGGCCCAGACCCGGTGCGACGGGGACCTCTTCCGCTTCCGGGGGCTTTCCGGGGAGTACCCGGTGGAGGTCCTGGCCGAGTGGCGGGGGGTTCCCGTGCAGGGCTTTGCGGGACGGGTGCGCCTCCAGCCTGGGGCCACAGCCCGGGTGGAGGTGGCCCGCAAGACCCTCTCCTTGCAGGTGGAGGCCTCCTGGGCGGGGGGCGGGGCGGTTTACGAGGCCTGGGTCGGAGGGGAGTGGGCCTTTGGGGTGAGCGCCTTCCCCGACAGCCCCCCGGGGGGCCTCGAGGGCATGGTCCTGGTGGCCCGAGGGGGGCCTAGCCTCGCCGTGCCCACGGCCCCCAGGGTGGCGGTGCGGGTCAGGGACGGGGCGGCGGAGGCCCGGGTCTTGGTGGAAGGCCCCGCTGAGGGCCTCCGGGTGCGGGTGCCTGCCCCCCAGTACGCCCCCATCCGGCTCACCCCAGAGGGGCTGGCCTCGGGGACGGCCTGCGTGGCCGCCTTTTTGGGGGAGGTGGAGGCGGCCCGGTCCTGCACGCCCCCCTTCACCCTCTCCCTGGTGCCCCCGGACGGGAACTACCGGGCGATCGTGGTGCGCTCCTTCCGGGACGGCTTCCCCTACCAGGAGGGAGAGGTGAGCGCCAAGGCGGGGGAGAGCCGCACCGTGCCCATGGCCCGCAAGCGGGTGCGGGTGGCCCTCACCGCCCCCGGGTTCACGGCGGACACCACGGCCTACGGAGAGGTCTGGCTGCGCCCGGAGGACCAGGAGGGGGTAGCCCTCTACGGGGACCCCTCGCCCCCCGGGTACCCCGGCTACCGCCTGGCGGACCGGGCCATGGTGGTGAACGGGGTGGCGGAGCTTTCCGCCCCCACGGGGCGCATGGTCCTCTTCCGCCTGGTGGGGGCCAGGACCACGGAGGGGGTGGTGGACCTCCTGGACGGGGAGAGGCGGGTGGTGCTGCCGTGATCCTGGCCAAAGAGGTGGTTCCCTTGGCGGGCCTGGCCCTTCTCACCCTGCTTGGGGCCTACTTCCTGGTGGAGCTATTGGGCCAGAACCCCGCCACCACCCTCCTGGTGCTCTCCCCCGGGCTTCGCTACCTCTTCCGGGGGCGGGTGGGGGTGGTTTACGGGGGAGCGGTGCTGGGCCTGGCCGGGGGCATGGTCCTCTATCTGGGGGGGCCTTACGCCGCCCTGGCCTACCTGGCCCTGGCCCTGGCGGTGGACGGCTTTCTTCGGAAGGAGGAGGAGGGCTACGGGTTCATTGTGGCCTTTTTCCCCGCCCTCCTGGGTTCCTACCTGGTCCTGGTGGCGGCGGGTTAGGAGGCGTGTATGGCGCTGGAAGCGGTGTGGCAGGAGGTGGAAGAGCGCCTGGCCGCCCTGGAGCCCGGGGTGGCCCAAGAGGTGGTGCGTAAGGCCAGGGAAACCCAGGTCTCCCGGCGAGCCCTCGAGGTGTACCGTGCCCTCACGGGCAAGCGGGCCACCCCCCTGGAGGGGCCCCTGCTCCAGGTGGCCACGGTGCTCGTGAACGAGCGTCTGGCCGCAAGCTACGAGGAGGCCCTGGTCGCCTTGGGGGTAGAGGGAAACCCGGAGGGCGGTGCCCCTCAGGAGGGGGAGGGCGGGGACGTTCCGCCCACGCCTGAGCCCCCAGAAGGGGAAGAGGGCCCGGCGAAGCCCCTCGCCTCGGGTGAGGTGGAGGGCGAGGGGGCCAAGGACGAGCGCAAGTGGCGCCAGGCCTACCAGGCGGTTTTCGGGGAAGACCCTTCAGGCAACCCCCTCCTCTACAGGGAGCGCCTGCGGCAGGCCATGCTCTTCTACCACCCCGACCGGGGCAGGCGGGCGGCCCTCGAGGCCGTGCGGGAGATGGAGGAGAGGCTGAGGGCTTCCCAGGCCCGGGCCAGCGAGCTCTTGCGCCTGGCGGAGGCGGTGGCCCCACCGGGGGATGGGTCCGACCTCCCCCGCAGGGACCTTGATGCCGCCCTCATCCAGATCGGCAGGCTTTCCGCCCAGGTAGAGGAACTGGGAAGGAAGCTGGCCCGCCTGGAGGAGCGGGTCCAGCGGGAGGCCACCCGCTACGGGGGCGTGAAGGCGGCCCTGCAGGGGCACTACGCCGAGCTCAAGGCCCTGAGGAGGGGCCTCGAGGCCCTGGAGGGCCATGGGGGCGCCGACCTCAAGCGGGTGGAGGGTCTGGTGCGGAGCGCCAAGGCGGAGGCCCTGGCGGAGATGGAGGAAAGGCTCCGCTTGGCCACGGACCTCTGGCGGGGCGAGGTGGAGCCCCGGCTCAAGGCCCTGGAGGAGTGGGCCAAGCGCATCACCGAGGCCTTCCGCCGCACCCTCGAGGCCAAGGGCCGGGGCAAGGGCCTCTTCGGCCTTTTGGGAGGGAAGGAATGAAGGAAACCGTGGTCCTGCGGGCGGGGGACATGGTGGTCTTCCTACCCCGGAGCCTGTTCCGGGAGGACGTGGAGGGCTTCGTGCAGGTGGGGGAGCACCAGGTGCCCGCCAAGGTGATCTACGCCGCCTGGGCCCTGGGGGCGGACCAGGGGGTGAAGGCCGGGGTGGTCCTGGGGGCGGGGCTGGTCCTCTTTGGGCTCCTCCTGTTCCTGCTCCTAAGGCGGGCCCTTGGGGGCCTCTGGGCCCGGAGGGCGTCTAGGGTGGAGGGATGGCGCCCATGGTGAGGGTGTACGCCCAGGCGGCCATCGCCGCCGCCGCCATGCCCGTGGTGGGCTTCATCACCGGGAAGGTGGTGGGGGAGGCCTCCGACAAGGCCCCTATCCTGGCCTGGGCGGGGGTCTTGGTCTACGCCACCGCCCTGGCCGCCAGCTACGCCCACCTAAGGCACTACTACGCCCGCTTCGATGCCGAGGGGGTGCGGGCCGCCCCCTTCATCGCCTTCGCGGTGGAGGCGGCCACCTTCTACCTCTCCTTCGCCTCCGTGGTCTTGGGCTCCACCTGGGCCCTTTGGGGCAGCCTGGTGGGGGCGGGGGTGGTCTTCTGGGGGAACCTGACCTCCATGGGCCTTGGGCTCAAGGGGCGGCTGGGGGCGGAACGCCGGGAGAGGGCCGTGTCTTTGGAGGCCGATTTGTCCCGGACCAGCCGGGAGGGGGTGTTCCCCCCGTGGAACGGAACGGATGCCGTTCGCACCCCACGGGACGGAACGGATCCCGTTCGCGCCCCATGGAACGGGAACGGAACGGATGCTGTTCCCACCCCGCCCCCGGGGGAACGGGAGGCCGGAACGTCCTGGGTACGGGAAGCCCCGCCCGTGAACGGAGAGGCCGGGGCGGAGGAGGAAGGGGAGCTTTCCCGGCTCCTCGAGGCCCTCTCCTCCCCCAAGGGGCCAAGCGCCTTAGCCCGGGAGCTCTCCTGGCCCAAGTCCACCGTGGCCCGCAGGCTCAAGCGCCTGGTGGAGATGGGCCTGGTGCAAAGCGATGGCGGCGTCTACCGCAGGGCGGAAGGGGCTTCCGCCTGAGGTGGGCGGGGTCTTGGCGGGCCTCCTGGAGGGGCCTTACGGGGCGCTCTTCACGGGGGTCCTCCTGGGCCGCAAGGTGGGGTGGCGGGAGGCCCTCTTCTCCGGCCTCGGGTGGATGGGGGCCGGGATGCCGGGAGGAAGCCTTCCCATGGCCCTGTGGGTGGGCCAGGGAGTCTTGCGCCTTTGGGAGAGAGGGGGAGGGCACCGGGCCCTTGGGGTTCTGGCCTTCCTCCTGGGAGGGCTCCTGTTCCGGGGGCTTTGGCTTGCCCCCTTGGGCGTTCTCCTGGCGGAACGGGGCCCCTGGCCTCGGGCGGGCCACGCCCTGGTGGGGCTTGGGGTCTACGGCCCCTGGGGGGTCCTGGCGGTCCTCGGGGCCTGGGGGGCGGAACGCCTGGGGTGGAAGGACGGTGGGGGGTCGTTCCGGGGGATGGACCTCCCGGTATTCCTCTATGGAACGGCCCTGCTCCTGCGGGGAATGGTCCTGATGCTATGGTCCTGAGCCTCTTAGGGCTGTTCCTGGTCCTCGTCCACTTCCTTTGGAGGGCCGCCGCCTCCTCCGGTGGAGCCGGGTGCCCACGGAGGAGGCGGCGGGGGCTTTTGCGGAACGGGCGCTGAGGCGGTACATGACCGGGTTCCGGGTGGAACGGGGATGGCGGAACGGGGTGCGGCACGTGGTGGGGTGGTTGTGGGGGGGGTAGGGGTGGGCATTTCTTAGCTACAAGGTGCTTTGGTGAACTCAGTATGTAGCTAAGACAACGCCCATCAAAAACCCCGGAGCCTCTCGCCCCGGGGTGCCATGTAGGAGAAGGCTGAGCCTTCCAAGAGCTAGTCTATCACGCCTCTGCCTTCTTGGGGGGGAGAACGGTGGCTTCCAGACCCCCTTCGCCCTCCCTGACCTTCAGGGTACCCCCCGCTTCCGCCGCCTCCCGGAAGGCGGCGAGCCAGGCGTGGGTCTTGGGAGCTTCCCGCAGGTCCACATCCAGATAGGGCCCCAGGAGGGGGTCTTCCCCCAGGAGGAGCCGCACCTTCTCCTCCTCGCCGTTTTCCCGGGCCACCAGCTGGAAAAAGCCCGCCAGATGCTCCAGGTAGCCCCGGTCCTGCCCCTTGGGCTTGGCGTACTCGCGGAAGACTTCGGCCAGCATGGCAACAGTTTAGCATATTGACCATCGGTTGCTAAGTGATTGCCAAATCGGATATTCTGATAATGCCATGAAGGAGAAGGTGCTGATCCTCAAGGAGATGCGGCAGGTGAAGGTCTTCAAGGATGCTTTACGGAAGGCCGTACCGGGTGGGGTGGAGGTCCAGGAGGACCACGGCTGGCCCCGCCCGGCCCTCAGGGTGCGGGGCGCTACCCTGGGGCAGATCCTGGCCGCGGCCACCTGGGCGGGCTTTGAGCCGCAGGCGGTGCTGGAGTAGAGCCTTCCAACCTTTCCGCCCTGGAAGGACTTCCTTATCCTTCCGGGGTTTTGCTTTTGGAAGAGCGTAGAATAGGACGAGGTGGCGCCACGGGCTCCCCACGGGGCCCATCGGGAGGAAGCGATGAGCCGCATCCGCGAGCAAAACCGCAGGCTGGCCTTCCAGGCCCTGAAGGAGGCCTCCTTGAGCCCCTGGTTCTGGGGGCCCCTCCTCCTGGCCTTTGGGCTCCACCTGGCCCGGACCGAGCCCTGGCTTCTCCTCTTCGTGGGAGCCCTGGCCCTGGCCCCCTTCCTCCTCCGGGCCCTGGCCCGGATGGAGCCTAGCCCCCTCTTCGACCCCGAGTGGGCCACCTACCGGGAGACTCGGAGGCTCCGGGAAGAGGTAGAGCGCCTCAGGCGGGCCTTGGACAGGCGGTAAACCTTTCGGCCCCCAGCTTGCGCCAGGGGCCTACTCGGTGGAGGTACAGCCGACACCATCCGGCAAGGGGCATCGGCTGGCACCCTTAGCCTAGCACGGTTGCGCCTTCCCCGCAAGAAGTAGTACTATGCGGGTGGAGGTACAAGATGAAGGACACCATCCGGCTCATGGCAGAGGCGGTCCGGCCTTTGGCCACGAGGGAAGAGGTCATGAGGAGCTTCGTCGCCGGGGATCTGGAGGCTTTGGGGCGGCACTACTACGCCCTGGCCCTCAAAGAGGGGCTCTCCCGGGCCCATCTCTTGGGGGAGGAGGCCCTGGACCTGGCGCAGGAGGTGGCCCTCAAGACCCACAGCGCCCTCAAGGCCTGGCGGACGGGGGAGCGGAAGCTTCCCAAGCTCAACTCCAAGGGCCTCACCTTCTGGGTGGTGGTGGAGGCCGACCGCGCGGTGCGGGAGTGGTTCTACCGCAACCGGGGGGTGGGGTACACGAGCTCCCGCCTGGTGGCCAAGGTGAAGCAGGCCGCCGAGAGGCTTCAGGGCGACCTCGGGCGTGCCCCCACGCCGGAGGAGATCGCCCAGGAGCTTGGGGTCCTGACCGAGGTGGTGGAGGAGGCCCTGGCCCTGGCGGAAGCCGAGGCCATCCTGAGCCTGGACGACACCACGGAGGAAGGGGACACCCCTTACCGGGAGTTTGCGGGGTACGACCCTCACGAGCGGGAGCGGGAAGAGGCTCTGGCCTTCGAGGCCCTGGAGGAGGCCATCGAGCGCTACGGCCTCCGGCAGAAAATCGGGGCGGAAGAGGCGGAGCTTCTGGAGCGCTTCCTGGAGGAGGGCACCTTGGAGGAGGAGGAGCTTTCCAGGCTGGAGGCCGCCCTCAAGCAAGCCATGAACAAGGCGGCGGCGTAGGCTGGCAACCCTTTGGCCCTGGGAGGACGCCCTTTTCCTTCCGGGGTTTTCTCTTTTGTTGCTACTTCCTCGCCAGAGTGATAATCTGAGGTCGGAGGTACAGCCATGACCAAGGTCAGCGTGCGGTCGCTCTTTGGCGGCAGGGAGGCGCGGTCGGTGCAGGAGGCCCTCGAGGTTCTCCGGGAGCTCTGGAAGGAGGACGGGACGGTGCGGAACCTCTTGAGCAAGGCGGCCCGGGAAGGCTACGTCCTGGTGGACACCAAGGACATGCCCGCCCACCTTTTGGCCGCCCTAAAGACCGCCCTGGCCCGCCTCCGGGAGCGCCTGGGGGAGGAGAAGCCCTCCACCCTCCTGGTCAAGCAGACCGGGAAGGGCCAGGAGGAGCGCAAGCCCATGACCTGGGAGTCCCCGGAAGGGGTGCGCTACGCGGTGCATCCCCACGACCTCGCGCCCCGTGAGGAGCGCCATTGGGGCTACCGGGACCAGCGGGTGGAGGAGGCCAAGGCCTGGGTGGAGCGGTTTCTCGCCCACGCCGAGGTGGAAGAGGGGCCTTCCCTCCTGGAGGAAGCCCTGGAGCGGGAGGACAACCCCCACTTCCGCCGGGACGACCTCATCCCCGCCGACCTGGAGGCCAGGCTCAGGACCCTGGGCTGGAAGGGCACCCTCGAGGAGCTCCCGACCCTGGTGGCGGGCCTGCCCGCCAGGGAGGAGGCGTTCCGGCAGGCCGTGGGGTCCATCCTCGCCCTGGTGGACCCCGTGAGGAAGGAGGCGGTGGCCCTCAAGACCCCCATGGGCTGGGAGGTGCGGGGGCAGGCGTCCAAGCGGGTCATGAAGGCCGTGCTCGCCCTGGGCCTCCTGCAGGACCTCTTGCAGGGGGAGTGGAGCGTGGGCGAAGCCCGGCGCCTGGCCCAGGACGTGGAGCCCTACGCCCCTGGCCTTTTGGACAAGCTGGAGGCCATCGGCGCCCTCCGGCAAGCCGCCTACCTCCTCAAGCAGTACGGGCGGAAGCGCCAGGTCGCCGTCTACCGCGACCTCGCCACCGGGGAGCCTGTCCTGAAGGCCCCGGTCCTCGCCTAGGTAGACGCCCTTAGCCCTGGAAGGATGCCCTTATCCTTCCGGGGTTTTCGCTTTCCCGCCCGGTTGCGATGCACCCCAGGGGGCGAGCATAGCAAGTGTTGCCCTACTACCCCCCATTTCCCCAAAATCCCGCCTCATCCGTAGTGCTACCCCCCAAGGGGTGGCAAACCTTCGTGATGCTCGCCCCTAGGGGGGTGGCAAAGCTTTGTTGTGCAACCCCCCCAGGGGTGGCAAAGTCTTGGAGCGCTACCCCTAAGGGGGTAGCAAACCTTTGTGGTGCTACCCCTAAGGGGGTGGCAAAACCCAGGAGCGCTCAGGTGAAGGGCGAGCACACCCGTGGAGCGCACGCCCCCTGGGGCGGGCAAAGCGCCGGGGCGAGGCCTCCCGGGGGTGGGCGTGTGCCTTCCTCTGCTCGGGGCCCTCGAGGCCATCCCCCTGACCCCCGGCTTTCTGGTCTTATGGGGGCCTCGAGGTCCTCGGGGTAGTCCCTGGGGCTGACCCAGGTGGCCTCGAGGCCAACCCAAGTCCATGAGGCCAGGGGGCACGGGTGCCCCCCAGGTGCGGGCGCTATGGAACATCTACCCTTGAAGCTTTACCAGGCCAGCGAGCGGCTCAAGGCCTACGCCCGGATCGCCGGGAGCTTTGCCATCGCCTTCCGAGGGGGCAGGCCCACGGGGGTGAGCGGGCAGGCCCGGGAGACGGACTACGCCCTCCTTTTGGAGGACGCGGGGACCATCTTCCAAAGCACGGCCCTTGGGGAGGACGGCATCGTCCTGGTGAGCCCCGAGGGGGTGCGGGTGGCCTATAAGGCGAGCCTGGGGGCCTAGCGGCCCCACGGCCAGGGGCAGGAGGTGGGCGATGGTGGCCCTCATGCCCAACCTGGACGGCAAGCCCCTGGCCAAGGTTTCGGACAAGGCCCTCGAGGCCCTGGTGCGGCGGCACGGGGCCCAGGTCCACCCCCGCCTGGTGGCGGAGGGGTGGGTGGACTTGGAGGCCCTCGAGGCCCTGGGCTTCGTGGAGGTGGTGGAGCTCACCCCCCTTCCGGGGGAGCGGGTCCTGGTCCCCACCCCCACGGCCTGGCGGGTGGTGGAGGTGGCTTAGGGGCCAGGGGGGCCGGATGGCCCCCCCGGGCTTCCTCGGGAGGTGCCCATGCAAGACCCCCTGGAAGAACTGGAAGCGGCGGCCCGGATGCTCCTGGCACAGGCCAGGGCCTTCCGGGAGCTCAAGGGGCGTTCCCCCCTGGCCTTCAAGGCCCTGAGGAGGGAGCTTCTGGAGGCGGGCGAGGCCTTGAGGGGTCTGGTGTCCCGGCTCTACGCCCTGGAGGTGCAGGTCAAGAGGACCCTGGGCGAGGACAACTCCGCCGAGGCCTTGCGGCGGGAGTACCTGTCTTGAAGGAGGTGGTATGGGCTACGGCCACGCTTGGCACATTCCCTTGGAGGGCCTTCCCCTGGTGCAGGAGCGCCTTTCCGCCATTCTGGAGGACTTCGGGCGGCTCCTTCCCCACCTACCCCCCTTGGCGGGGCCCTTGGGGGAAGGGGAGCCCGTCTTCGGCCCTTCCGAGGTGGCCTTCAACGGGCCCCGGCCCGAGGACTACGAGGGCTTCGCCTTCCCTGGGCTTTTGGAGGGGAAGCCTTTCCTCTCCTCCCTGCACCCCGGCCACCACTTCGCCTTCTGCAAGACGGGGCGGCGGCCCTACGACCTTGCGGTGCAGGCCTTTCTCCTGGTGACCAAGGCCCACTTGGGGGAGTACCTCGCCCTCTCCAGCGATGGGGCCATGGCGGACTGGGCGGAGGCGGCGGACCTGGTGGAGGCGGTTCTGGGCCTCCTGGTGGACCTCGAGGCCGCCCTGGGGGTGCGCCTGGTGGAGGTGGAGGACGGCCAGGGAAGGCGCTTCCTCTTTGAGCGGAGCCTGAAGGCCATGGCCGAGGGCAAGCCCCTCCCGCCCCACCTGGAGCGCCTCGAGGCCTTCCTCCCCAGCTGGCCCTTCCGGGGGCCTTACCGGGTACTGGGGGAGGCCCGGCTTTTCCGCCCGGTCTTGAAGGCCGCCCACCTGGGGATGGGAGTGTACCGGGGGAAGGCCACCCCCTAGCCTTCCGCCCGGGCCACCACCTGGATCCGCACCTCGCCGCCCAGGGCTCGAGCGAAGCGCCGCAAGCTCTCCAAGCTGTGGCCGAAGTAGAAGGGGTCAAGGAGCCGGGAGAGGGCCGAAGGGGTAGTGCCCATGCGCTTGGCCACCTCCCGGGCGGTGAGGCCGCTGGCCTTCAAGGCCCGGCGGAGCTCCAGGCTCGTGGGGTTTACAGGATGAGGCTCCACGTAGGCCAGGAGGTAGCCCTCGCGGTCCCTCTCCGCTTCCTCCTCGGGGGTCAAGGGGCGGCCAGGGGGAGGAGGAGTCTGGCCCCCCTCCTGGAGCTCCAGAAGGGCCAGGGCCAGACCCTTGGCCAGGCTCCGTTCCACCTCCTCCGGGGTGGACTTGCCCCAGGCGTAAACGGGCAGGTCCAGGGCAAAGCCCCCCCACCTGCCTTTCTCGTCTTTCTCCAAGTAGCAGGGATAACCTTTCATCGCTCTTCCTCTGGGGCCGTTGCCCCGCTTCAACCCTTCTTCCGCTTCCCCGCCTTGCCCCGCTCCCGGAAGGGCGCTTCGGGAAGCCCGGCGTCCCGGAGGATTTTCTTGAAGGTGCCTATGGGAGGGGGGTCCTCACCGGGATCCAGGACCACCAGACGCCCGTCTGGGTGCTTCCACACCTCGTGGTCTCCCTTGCCTCTTTCGGACTGAGGTTCGAACCCCGCTTGCCTGAGCCAGCGCCGAAGCTCGCGGTACCTGGGAGGCACAAGTTTTCCGCTAATGGGAACCTCCTGGGAAACTGGGGCCTCTCGGGAATGGAACCCTCGAGGGTCCCCCTATATTCGCAAATCTGCGAACCCTTGTCAAGGGGTTTTGCCAAGCGAGGCCAGGGGGCCTTGCGGCCCCCCGGTCTTAGGCGAAGGAGGTCAGCAATGAGGGAGATTGCTGAGAGGATCAAGACCCTCCTGGACCGGGTGATCGCCCATGAGGGCGACCTCATCGCCTTTTACACCCTGGAAACCGAGAAGGCAGAAGAACTCCTGAAGCTTCTGGCCTTCTTGGAGGGCGAGCTGGAAGACTTGCTCTGGAAGTAGAGCTGGGGGGGCCAAAGGCCCCCCCTGGAAGAGGCGCAAGGAGGTGAAGGATGAAGATCACGGCCAAGGCGTACCTGGCGAGGAAGCCCGAGCTCATTTATACGGAAAAGGGCGTGCCCATCTGGAAGAGCTCGGTGGCGGTGCAGGGGCGGAGGAAGGAAGACGAGAGCCTCTTCATGGAGGTCCTGGCCTTCAACGGCCTGGCGGAGGCCCTGGGGGAGCTTGACCCAGGGAAGGGCACTTACGCCCTCCTGGAGGGAAGGCTTCAGACGGAGACCTACGAGGGGAAAGAGGGGAAGAAGACCCGCCTTGTCCTGGTCCTGGAGGCCTTTGCTCCCCTGGTACGGCCCAAAGTCAGCCGTGAGGCTACCTTGGAGGCGGAGGCCAAGGAGGGCGAGCCCGAGGAAGACCTCTTCTAGGTAAAAGGCTTAGGCCGGATGGTGTCCTGGGGGCCCCGGGGGCAAGTCCCCCGGGGATGCCCCTTGAGTGGGCCTCGGTCACGGGCCAAGCCTGGACCTCGAGGCCCTGGTGAGGGAGTACCCCACCCTTTTTGTAGAGGTGGGAGAAGGAGAGTATCGGAAGGTTTGGGGTATTCGTCGTTTGGTGCCCTACCTGGACGAACCCGTGGAGGTGCTTTATGCGGCAGCTTGAGGCGGAAGTGCGTGAGGCCTTTACCCGGTTGCGGCAGGCCCTGGAGGGCCACCTGGAGGCCAGCCTGGCCCGGACCCGGGCGAAGGAGGCTCTTGAGGAGGCGGTGGCCCGGGGCCTCCTTTCCGGGGAGATCGCCGGGAAGAACGCCGAGGAGCGGGAGGCCAGGGCCAGGGCCCTCTACGCCCCCCTCTACCAGGCCCTCCAGGAGGCGGAGGAGGCTCTCCTCGTGGCCCGGGCGGAGGTGGAGGCGGCCCGGGCCCGGGCGGAAGAGGTTTCGCTTCTGGTGCGGCTTGCGGCCTCCGAGGTAGCATGAGGGGGATGCCGACCACCTTGCCCCCCAAGGTCCTGGAGGCGGCCCGCCGGGTGGAGGCCCTCCTGGAGGAGGCCAAAGCCCGGGGGGTGGTGCGGGCTTGGAGCCTCAGGCACCTCAGCGGGGAGCCCCTGCCTGGGGTGGAGGGGATCGCCTTCTACGGGCGGGAGGTTCCCCAGGAGGAGATCGACCGCCTGGAGGAAGCCTTCTTGGACCTGGAGGACGACCTGGACCTGGGGGTGGCGGTGATCCTGGTGCCCCATGACTGAGGTGGAAGCTCGGCGGGCCAGGGCTGGGGAGGACCTGGCCCTGGCCTTTGCCCTGGCGGAGAGGAGCCCCCGCTGGGCGGCGGTGGTGCTCTTCTATGGGGTGCATCATGCCCTTCTGGCCTGGGCCCTGGAGCGCTTGCCCCAGGCGCCCACTCCCCAGAGCTACGCCCAGGTCCAGGGCCTCTTGAAGCGGGCGGGGCTTCCCCGGGGGGTGCGCAAGGCCTACGAGCGCCTCCTGGGGCTTAGCTGGCAGGCTCGGTACGACCCCAAAGCGGGGGACAAGGCCCTTTGGACCCAGGCCCTGGAGGAGTACGCCCAGGTGGAGGCCTTTCTCCTGGGCCCTTGAAAAGGCATAAGGGGGGCCGGGTATAGACCTGGCCCCTTCCCCTTCTGGCCCCGGGGGCCTTCCGGCCCCACGGGGAGGGGTGGGAGGTGCGCCATGATCACCACGGCCACACGGCCTGTCCTGGTGGAAACCGGCCTTTTGCTGAAGACCCTAAAGCGCCTGCCCCCCGTCCGGTGGGGCCGGGATGCGGTGGCGCTTGCGGGCGGGGAACACCTCACCCTGCGCCGGGCAGGGGACGGGGTAGAGGCAGAGGTGCGCCTGCCCTTTCCCGCCGAGGGGTTCCCGGGGGCGGTGGTGCCCCGCAAGCCCCTCCTGGAGCTCCTGGAGGGGGCGGGCGGCATGGTGGAGCTTACTTTGGAGGAAGGCTGGCTCAAGGTGCGGGGACGGGGCTTCAGCGCCCAGATCTTCACCTACGACCCCGAGGCGAGGCCCGTGGGCGTGAGCCTCCTCACCGGGGAGGCCAATCCCCTCTTCCGGGTGCAGGCCCTGGCCTTCCTGGAGGCCTTTGGGGAGGCCGCCACCCTGGCCCGGGCCTCGAGCCACGAGAAGGCCCGCAAGGTGCTCCTGGAGGTGGAGGCGGGCGGGGTACGCCTGGTGGCCACGGACGGCTACCGCCTCTACACCTTCTCCCTCGAGGCCGAGACCCCCACCCCCGGGGTGGAGCTCCTCCTCAAGCCGGAGGAGGCCCTGGCGGCCCTGAAGGCCCTGGACCCGGGGCTTTCCTTCACCTTCCTCCGGCCCGGAGTCAACGCCCTGGTGGTGGAGGCCTTCTGGGGCCGGGCCGCCTTCCCCCTGGCGGAGAAGGACTTTGTGCCTTACCGGAAGGTCCTCCCCCAAGGGGAGCCCCTGGGCCGCATCCGGGTGGAGGCCAGGGCCCTGCGGGAGGCCCTGGGGCGGGCCCTGGCGGTGGCGGAGCCCAAGAACCACGGGGTGGAGCTCCAGGCCCTGGGGGAGGAGGTGCGGGTCCGGGCCCTGGGGGAGGACTTCACCCCCCTCTCCGAGGAGGCCCTGCCCGGGGAAGGGGAAGGCGGGCTCCGGGTCAACGGCAGGTATCTCCTCGGGGCCCTGGAGGTCTTCGGGCCTGGGAAGGTGGAACTCGCCCTTCACCCCCACGCCCAGGGGGGCCTGGTGGCCCTGGGAAGGGAGGGCTACCGTGCGTACATCACCCTGCTCAAGCCTGCCCAAGACGCCGGAAGGGAGGGCTAGCCGCATCCTGCAGGGGCTTTTGGAAGAAGCCCTCTTCGGCCTCCCCTTCCTGGGGAGCAGGCTTCTTCGGGAGCTCCTGGAAGGGCGGGAGGGGCAGAAGGCGGAGGCCCTGGTGGCCCAGAGGCTCCGGGGGGATCCCCTCCTGGCCCAGGCCCTCCTCAACCTGCCCCTGCCGGAGGCCTGGCGGGAGGCGGCCCGGGAGGGGGCCAAGGGGGACGGGCGCATCCCCCTCTTCCCCGAGCTCCAGGCGGCTTAGGGCAGGGGGGCCTTTAGGCCCCCCGGCTTGGGGCGAGGGAGGTGCCCGATGCGGGAACTCAAGCTCACCCCCGAGCAGGCGGTGGCCCTCCTCAACCTGCTCCAGGCGGAGCGGGACTACGAGGGCCACCTGCCCAAGGCCCTGGAGGAGGTGCGGGAGGTCCTGAGGGCCTGGCTCAAGGAGGAGGGCCTGGCCCGGAAGAGCCCCACGGGGGGCTACTACCTGCTAAGGAGGTGAAGGATGCGGCGTTTCGTGTACGGGATAAACCTGGAAACCGAGGACTACAACCCCATCACCCACATCGCCCTCCTGACAGAGGAGGAGGCCCGGAGCCTCCAGGACTTTGAGGACTTCGTGGAGCGCTTCGGGGACCGCCTGGTGGCCCTGAAGCCGGAGGAGGAGGAGTAGATGGGCCACACGACCGTTTACCTGACCGCTCTGAAGGTGCGCCCGGAGAGAATAGAAGACCTTGAACGGATCCTGGACCTCCGGGCACGGGGCTTCAGCACCCTCGAGGACTTCGCCGCGGCCCTGCAGGAGGAACTTCCCCATCTCAAGGACGTTTTTGTCCCCGAGGGGGTCGGGGTTTTCCTGAACAGCGTCGAGCCCTACCTGGACGAGGAGGGCCACCTGTACCTGGGCACGGTGGAAAACGGCGGCTGGAGGGAAGAAGCCCTCCTCCTCTCCCACTTCGTAGAGCCGGGGGAAGTTATCGCCCTGGCGGACGACCACGAGAGCCTTTATGGCTACCGGGTGGTGAGGGAAGGAGAGGTGGAGGCGCTGAAGGGTGCCCTGGTGAACGAAAAGGGAGAGGTGGTATGGACCGAGTAGCCCTCCCCCTGGAGCCCGTGCCCGGAGGCCCCACCTACCCGGCGGTGGGGCTTTTTCTCCTGAGCGACCTGAACGCCCTGGCGGGGTGCTGGCAGAACGCCGAGGCCAACCACGGCCTCGCCGCCCTCCTGCCCAAGTACCTGGCGGGGCCCTTGGTCCGGGTGGAGCGGGTGGGAAGCCCGGCCCTCAGGAAAGCCCTCGAGGAGGCCCACCAAAAGGGAGGCCTCCGCCTCATGCCCCTGGAGGTGGACGGCCTCCTGGAAGAGGCGGAAACGGACCCGGACCTCATGGACCGCGTGGTCCTGGCCCTGGGCTCCATCACCCCCTTCTGGGGCTTCCTGGGGCTCTTCTTCTGTGAGCGCCAGCCGGAAAGCCGCCTCCTGGCCTTTCCCACAAGGGGAGACCTGGATAGGGTGCTGGGCGGCTAGGCAAGGGGGGGCCTTTAGGCCCCCTCGGGTTTTTGCGCTATGGTAGGCACGCAAAGCGGCGTTCAGGTCAGGGCCAAAAGCCTCCGGCAAGCGCCCTGCCCCGCTTGCCAAGGAGAAGGCTTCCTGCCCGCCTTCCGCCCCCTGGAAGGAGGCCCGCCCCAGCTCCCCCTCCTTGGGGCGTGGGACCCGGCGGAGCTCTGGGAGGCGTGCCCAGAGTGCGAGGGGAGGGGCCTGGTGCCCGAGGAGCCCCTGCCCAACCCCGACCCCTGGGGCGAGGCCCTTCGGGGGCGGACGGAGGAGGAGGTGGCAGCGCTTGCCCTCTGGGTGGCCGCCTACCGGAGGCTAAGACAGAGGGCCAAGCCTCCTCCAAAGGAGGCGGCGAAAGGGGCCACCCTGGGGGTCTGGGGTCCCCTGCCATTTTGAAGGAGGTAAAAGGTGGAGGGCCGCTCCTGGCGTGCCCAAGGAAGACCTCGAGGCCCTCCTTCCCCACCTGCCCGGGGAGCTCGTGAGGCCAAGGAGGTGCCAGACGAGCGCTTTGCCTCTTGGGTGAGGCCCTCACCGTTGTAGAGTGGGAGCGATCCATGGCGAACTGGAGGGAAAGGAGGAAGTTGAAAG
>NZ_ATNI01000035.1:0-1489 GCF_000511705.1 Thermus sp. NMX2.A1 | reverse complement strand
AAGGAGGTGAATCACATGTTGACGGTACAACAAGCTGTATTTACAGTTGAGAGCTTAATCGGCAAAGTCCAACAACAAAAGCAGCTCATTACTCACCAGCAACAAGTCATTGAGCAACNNNTTGAAAGAAAACAAAACAAGCTACGCAAAGAAAATGAACAACTGAAGTACCGTGTTCAAGAGCTGGAAGCACGCACGAAAAAAAACAGCTCCAATAGCCATTTGCCCCCATCTTCTGACCGTTTTGAGAAAAAGCGTTCCTCCCGCGAGCCGTCTGGCAAAAAGCCTGGTGGGCAAGAGGGACATGAGGGGAAGACGCTCCGTCAAGTGGAACATCCACATCATCGTGTCGTCCACCGTGTGCATACGTGTCAAGGATGTGGAGCTTCTTTGCGTGAAGTCAAACCGTTCAAAGTCGATATCCGTCAAGTGTTTGATGTCCCTCCTGTGGCGATCGAGGTGACACAACATGAACGTGAAGTGAAATCGTGTCCACATTGTCGATGCGTGCAACAAGCCGAATTCCCATCCCATGTCACGAATCATGTGCAATACGGTCCACGGCTCACGGCGCTCGTTGTTTATTTACATCATATCCAATTGATCCCGTACAAGCGTTTAAGTGATACAATCGAAGCGTTATATCAACACTCGATTAGTACAGGAACCCTTGCCAATATGGTGAAACGAGGACGCGAAGCGCTGGAATCAAATATGGACATCATCGAAGACGCCTTACTTGAATCCAACATCCTGCATGTCGATGAAACGAGTTTGCGCATCAATGGGAAACTCGCATGGGTGCATGTCGCATGTACGTCGACATATACGTACTTGGCTCCTCACGCTTCTCGTGGAAAAAAAGCGACCGATGATATCGGGATTCTTCCCCGATATGAAGGGACGATGATGCATGATGCGTTCGGTACGTATCCGAAATACACACATGCCACCCATGCCCTTTGTCATGCCCACCATTTGCGTGAGTTAAAAGGATTCATCGAACAGGGGCATACGTGGGCGATGCGCATGACCACGTTTCTGTTAGCCGCCAAGCAAGCCGTCGAAGCCCATCACGGTGCACTTTCCGAAGAAGAAGCGAGACGGTGGGAACGAGTGTATGATCGCATCCTAGAAAGAGCACAACACCGATTAGAAACGATGACGCCTCTTCCGAAAAAAGCACTCGCTTTTGTTCGACGCCTTCAAAAACGAAAGGAAGAAGCGCTGCGTTTCTTACGTGAAGTACATGTTCCCTTTGAAACAACCAAGCCGAACGCGATCTTCGCATGGTTAAAGTCAAAGAGAACATTTCGGGTACGTTTCGCGAAGAAACATTCGCGCAGTCGTTTTGCATCGCAAGAAGCATCGTTTCCACACTGACGAAACAACGAAAAAAACGTGTGGGATTCGTTATGTCTTCTGTTGGCAGGCGAAACGATCGATCGAGTTCTTTCCACTACCTAGGGCATTTTCTATGACCGAAATG